>VXNO01000043.1 GCA_009840575.1 Chloroflexota bacterium
ACCTCGCCATAAAAGCGGCGGTCGAGCAGCTTGCGGTTTGCGTCGATGTGCAGCTCGTGCAGCGGTTTGAGCGGCAGTTGACAGGTGTCGTCAAAGATGCGCGCGGCAGTAGCGAGTTGGTCAGGGCTGAGCGCGGTGATGTCGAGGACGGGCAGGGTGGCGAGTGTTGTTTTGGTCAACACGCCGCGTCCGGGCTGCTGTCTGGAAGAGTGCCACCAGAACATGAGTAGTCCAAGTGCCGTATTTGCCCATACAACCAGCGCTTTTTCTAGGTCGACAGTGGCTAATTGAATGGAAATCCAGGCTGAGCCACCTAATGATTTTCGCCCTGTAAATTGCATAGCTGTTGATTGACTGTTAAAGCGGAAAGCGAGATTGGAGTGACAGTGTGAGGCTGTTTGGAATACTTGCGTGGCCTTCTCAAAGATAGTTTCTTGCGCTGACTTTGAAGAGACGAGGCGCGGCACTGCTTCGCGATTTGCCTCAAACATTAAGGTGCGTTCTTCTTTTGCGTTGTGCGCCCATAATGCAGGATAGGTAGGGATACTGTTGGGATGGAGATCTCGCACTTCGAACGGGCCACGGATAGTTCCATCTGGATTAGTGCCGTTGATATCTCGATGAATTGGGCCCAACTTGCCGATATCTTTTACTGAAGTCATTGCAGTTGCGATGGAAGCCCCCTGTGTCGGCAGCCAAATGCTGTTGTTTTCAGCCAGTTGATACGCGCTCTGCGCCAGGGAGAAATCCACAATTCGGGCAACTTTCCAACTGCCCGACTTTGGCAAAGGCGCGTCAATCGCTTGTCCGACTAGCTCGCTGCCGAGAACAATGTGCGTCCCGCCAACAGGAGCGCCTTCCAGGGGTCTGATCGCTTTGTCTGCGATAAGCTCTCTGAGGCGTTCAGCGATTTTTTGACTGAAGCCAGGATGTTGTGGCGACTTCTCCAGCACAACGAAGGTCGCTCTGGTCTGTCGTTTGCCATTGCGCTTGCCGATGACTAAACACTCGCCCATATTTGTATCAGCTGAAAATGACAATGGTTGATTTCCTCTACCAGCAATTGAGATTAAAATGAGATTCTCATAGGACTCGGCTAGGCGGCTGCGGCATTTTTCCCAGGACGACCCAGACATAAGCGTTAATGGCATCACCAGCGCCAGCATACCGTCTTTCGCCAGCTTGCGGTCGGCTAAGGCCAGGAATATGGAAGCCTGCCCGGCATTGCCATGCGCTACACTGCCTTTGGTAAGTTTTTTCGTTTCATCCGCCATAGCTTTCTGCTCTTCGGCGCTTGAGCCAAAAGCGGCGAACATCGGGTTGGGCACATTTTCATGACGACCTTCATGATTGGTCGGCCTGGTGAAGGGCGGATTCATAATCACCAAATCAAAGGACACATGCGGCGCGTATCGCCAGGCCTCTCTCTCCTCCTCGCCTAGGCTTTCCGACGCTTTGGCTGTGATTTCCGAGCCTTTCAACAGCGCCAAATCACGCAGCAAATCAATCGCTCCCAGCGCTACCGCGCCATCTTCCTGAGTTCCGTAGCGCAATGTGAAAATGCGACCGCCTTGATACTGCACGGTCGGATGCGCGCCTGTGAGCATCGAAGCGGTCAAATGGGACGCGGCTGGCAGGATATCACAACCTAGAATGGCGTTCTCAATCATCTCGGCGTGGATAGCGGCTGTGTTGCCGCCGTGCAATTCGTGCAGTTGGCTGATGCGCTGGTAGGCGGCGGAGAGCAAGGTGCCAGTGCCACAAGCGAAATCGGCGATGCGCAGGGATTTCACCTCGCCAGGATTCGCCCAGCCGCTATCGCCTAGCAAGTTGTCTTCATTCACCGCCAAAGCAGCCAGGAGCGCGGCGGAGGCTGGCTTCGTGTAAAAGGCGGCGAGAAATTTTCTATCGGCGATTAGTTTCTGAAAGACTGTGCCAGTCAAATCGTGCGAGCGCAGCAAGTTGTTGCTCAGCAAGCTGCGCGCTGTGAGTACCAATTGTTCAATAAGTGGGATGCTCTGCAGGGTAGGGATTTCCCCTAGGATTCTCAACGCAATATCAAAAATGGGCCAGTAATTTACCTGGAGGATCTTTCGCCACTCGCGCCGAATAATTGATTTATGCAAGCCTGGTGTTTCTTCTTCCAATATATCAAGCGACCGCACATGCTGTAATTCGCCGCTTCCGCCAGCCAACTGTTCATGGAACAAACAGGCGTTAATCAAAATAATCATTGCCATCCGCCGCGTCTGCACGCTATCTTGCTGATGCAACTCCGCTACGATGCGACTGAAAGCGCCGGCATGGCTATCCGCAATAAGATTCAGATGATACGCCGCAGCGTTTACACCCATCTCCAAGATATTTGCCGCTTCGTCGACGAGAAATGAAGGCATTGAGGCTGATTGCGCCAACAGAGAAAGCTCATGGATGCCGCCGCTCAGCCAGCCAGATGTTGGGAACCGTGTAGTCTTGTCGGGACTGCGGCCGGCATAGTGCGCGAACTCCAGATCATTTGCGTTGCGAATCGCTTTGCGCAACGTCTGCCCCTGCGCCTCACGAAATCGTGGCGGCAGGCGCAGCGCGATAGCCGATAATATCGACTGCCCCGAACCCGCGAGGACCGCGCCCAAGCGGTCAACCGCTTCTTCTTCCACCGTGAGGGCTGGCAGCAACTCCGTCTCGATGACCACCGCCGCTGTGTATGGTTCACGGATCATAATATCCGGCCGCTTGCCCGCTGACTCGGCCAGCAGCCCGGTTGTCTCGGAGCGCACGACATCTTCGCCGCGCCAGGCATAGCGCGTGCCACGCAGCAATCCCGCTATGCAATCATTGATGCTGTGTTCAGTTGTGGCCATGCTGCCGCTCGTCCATTCTTGTGGCTATTCTATTGTACTCGCTGCCGCGCCGCCTTTCCAAGCGCCGCGCAATCCGCCCGCGCTTCTATTACAATACAGATGCCCTCGTTAGCCGCGCGTAAGTTTTCTGACCGAAACTGGCTGTAACGCGATGCAGAAAGGACCGACCGCCATGACCGCGAAAATCCGCAAGTCCGATGCCGAATGGCGTCGCCAGCTCAGCCGGGAGCAATACGCCATCCTGCGCCAGCAAGCCACCGAGCGCCCTTTCAGCGGCAAATATGTGCATGAAAAATCGCCGGGCATCTATGCCTGCGCCGCCTGTGGGCAAGCGCTCTTTTCCTCGACGACGAAGTACGATTCGCATTGTGGCTGGCCCAGCTTTTGGGATGTGGTCGATGGCGATCATGTCGAGCTGCGCGAAGACCGCAGCTACGGGATGCGCCGCATCGAGGTCCTCTGTAGGCGCTGCGATTCGCACCTGGGGCATGTCTTTGAGGATGGCCCGCGCGAAACCACCGGCTTGCGCTATTGCATCAATTCCCTGGCGCTGGATTTGCAAGCGGAAACCCCCACCCCAAACCCCTTCCCCATTCAGAGGGAGGGGCTTTAATCAGCGCGATACAGGACAGGAATCTCCCCTTCCCGCATTTTGGGGGCAAGGGCTGGCGGATGGGGGCATGGGCGCAATGAACCCAAAGGACGCGCGCCGCGAACACTATCGGCATCAGCGCCGCATCCCCACGCGCTGGCGGGACAACGATGTTTATCATCACATCAACAATGTCATCTATTACGAATTCTTCGACACGGTCATCAATGGCTATTTGATGGACGCGGGCGGGCTGGATTATCGCGCTGGCGAGAGCGTGGGCTTCGCGGTGGAGACGCATTGCCAATTCTTGCAGCCGGTGCGCTTCCCCGAAGTGGTCGATGCCTGTTTGCGCGTGGGGCACCTGGGCAATAGCAGCGTGCGCTACGAGGTCGCTATATTCAAAGTCGGCGAAGCGTCCGCGGCGGCGGTCGGCTACTTTGTGCATGTTTTCGTCGACCGCCAAAGTCAGCAGCCCGCGCGCATCAGCGGTCGCCTGCGAGAAGCCATGCGAGCGCTGCAAATGCCGGAATGAAGCTCCAGCGGGTTATGTAGAGGCGAGGCGGTGACGCACAGCCCAACCGCCAATTCAAACAGCGCCGCAACATTGCTGTCGTTCAGCGCAACAGGCTCTTGGCTCGCGCAAGTTCCGCGCGCACTGCGCCAAAGACATCAATGCCCTCACGCAGCAGTTGCGCGACATCTCTCGTGATATAGGTTACGGTCACCCAGTCGGCGCTGATGGGTAGCTCCAAGCGGCCATCGCGAATCAATCGCGCGACCTGTGTCGGCGAATATACCATGGCATCTCTTCCAAACTCGATATGAGAGCGCGCATTGCCCACGAGGTAGCCTGCCAGAGATTCTTCAAGATTTTGTTCTTGTTCCGTGCCATAGCGAAGCAAGCCTGCCAGCGTCCTTTGTACATGGCAGGCTTCATGCACAAGCAGCAACGCCAGCACATGGGCGGGCTTTGCAGCGGCGGAAGGTGAGATGAAGATACTATCGTCAGTCGCGTATCCGTCTGGCGAGCCCGGAGCGGATTCACCGATTTTCGCCGGACCTTTGGCGACATAAGCATGCCATTGCGGTGCTCTGCTTTTGAGCAGATCAAGCGCTGTGTTGATTTTAGTGATGAAAACCTCACTGCCTTCGATGATCAGTCCTTGCTCACAGCAGCTTTCGGGTTCTGTCGCCGTGGTCGCCGGACCGCGCTGATTGTTCCGATAGGCATGGTAGCCGTTTGCCCAGTCTTGGTCGTTGTTACATTGCCAGCCAACGAAGCAGCAGTTATCAATTTCCCCGGTCGCATTGCCCGCGGTCGCGGCAGATGAGTTGGATTGCCCTGCGCCCATAAGCGAAAGGTTTGCCGCTGCCCGCCAAGTGTGCTTAAATGCTAATATGCCCAAGCGCAATGTGTACCTCAGCGATATCCCGCTGGACGAGGCGCGTGCGACCCTGCAAGCCGCGCTGGAAGCCGCCAATGCCGCGCAGCCCTTGCCCGCCGAGCGCATCCCCTTGACGCAGGCGCTGGGCAGGGTGACGGCAGCGCCGGTAAAAGCCATTCGCTCATCGCCGCATTTTCACTGCGCGGCCATGGATGGCTATGCCCTGCGCGCCGAAAGCACGATCTTCGCGCGGGAGACGCAGCCGCTGCGCTTGCGGCTGGGCATAGACGCCTTCCCGGTCAACACGGGCGATCCCCTGCCCGCCGCTACCAATGCCGTCATCATGATCGAGCATGTCAACCCGGAGCCTGATGGCAGCTTGCTGATTTATGCCGCGCTGCCGCCCTGGCAGCATGTGCGTCTGATGGGCGAAGACATCGTTGCCACCGAGACCGTGCTGCAAGTCAACCATGTCCTGCGCCCGGTTGATTTGGGCGCGCTGGCTGGCTGTGGTCATGCGCAGGTGGCGGTGCGGCGGCGTCCACAGGCGCGCATCATCCCCACCGGCGACGAACTGCTGCCGCATGATCAAAGTCCAGGGCGCGGCCAATTGACAGAATACAACAGCCTGATGCTGGCCGCGCAGATCAACCAAGCCGGCGGGGCAGCCAGCATCAGCGACATCATCGGCGATGATCCAGACGAATTGACGGCGGCATTAAACGCGGCGCTGGACGAGGAGTCACAGCTAATCCTGCTGCTTTCCGGCTCATCGGCAGGCGCGCAGGACTTCAGCGCCGCCGCCATCTCACGGCTTGGCGATGTGCTGGTGCATGGCATCGCGGTGCGCCCGGGCCACCCGGTCATCATCGGCATGGCGCGCGGACTGCCCATCATCGGCGTGCCCGGCTACCCCGTCAGCGCCGCTTTGACAGGCGAGCTGCTGATTGCCCCGCTAATCCGCCAATGGTTGGGACTAGCGCCGCCGCCAGCCAGTCAAGTCGAGGCAATCTCGACGCAGAAGATCGCTTCGCCGCTGGGCGATGACGATTACGCGCGCGTGGCATTGGCGGAGATCGATGGAAAACTGCAAGCGACGCCGCTGGGGCGGGGCGCAGGCGTCATCACCTCGCTGGTGCGAGCGGACGGGCTAGCGCATATCCCGCGTTTTCATGAAGGCGTCGACCGCGGCGGACAGCTGCAAGTGGCGCTGCTGCGAAATCGGGAGGAAATCCAGCAGAGCCTCTTAATTATGGGCAGCCACGACCCGCTGCTGGAGCTGTTAGCGACGCATCTGCGGCTGAGCGGCGGCGGACGGCTGGTATCAGTGAATGTGGGCTCGCTTGGTGGCTTGCTGGCGCTGCGGCGGGGCGAGGCGCATCTGGCCGGCACGCACCTCTTCGACCCCGAGTCGGGCAGCTACAACACCAGCTATGTTCGGCGCTACCTGGACGAAGAGTCCGTGCAGTTGGTCACCTTTGCGCACCGCGAACAAGGACTGATGCTGGCACCGGGCAATCCACTGGACATTCAGTCGATCAGCGACCTGCGGCGAGCCCGTTTCATCAATCGTCAACGCGGGGCGGGCACGCGCGTGCTGCTGGATTATCTGCTGGCGCGGCAGGGCATTGAGCCCGCGGAAGTGGCTGGCTATGCGCACGAAGAGCATAGTCATCTGGCAGTGGCGGCGGCGGTGGCGGATGGCATCGGCGATTGTGGCATGGGCTTGCGCGGCGCGGCTGAAGCGCTAAGCCTGGACTTCATCGGGCTGGACTGGGAGCGCTTTGACCTGGCGATACCCCGACGATTCATGAGGCTGGAACGTATGCAGGCGCTGCTGGCGACCCTGCGTGATGCGGCATTTCGTGACGAGCTGGGCGCGCAACCGGGTTATCGCAGCGACGCAACCGGCAATTTTGTAAATCGCCGAGCATTCGCATAGCCATCGAAACCCATACAGAATCGCAATTCCGCCTGCCTTAGCTCCCCTCCCTGATGCTTCGGGGAGGGGACGGGGGTGGGGTAGATCGATTAAGCGGCAATCGATTTGTAGTATCAGACGAGCCGTACATCACTCCTATCTATTTTTCGCATCACTTACTTGGTTCTACTAAGAACACAAGGTGCAAAAAGATTCCTTGCTATGAGATTTGTAGGGGCTTGCCTTGGCAAGCCCGCTCTATGCCCTCGTAAAGACTTGGCGCACTCAGTGGTAAAGAGTTTGAGGCATTGTCTTTTAGAGGGCTTTATTTGATGCGATTGCTATGAGGACAACCGCGTGTATAATGCAGACGCGCTTAACTAATAGGAGGCTTGCGCATGCCCAAAATCACCTTTATCGGCGCTGGCAGCTTCGGCTTCACGCGCAAACTCGTCAAAGACATCCTCACCTTTCCTCTGCTGGAAGGCGCGGAGATCGCGCTGATGGATATTGATGCTGAGCGGCTGGACTTCGCCCGGCGCGCCGTAAAGCGCATCGTGGCGGCTGGCGGCTATCCGGCGAAAGTTAGCGCCACCCTCGACCGCGAAACAGCGCTGCGCGATGCCGATTATGTGGTGGTGACCATCCTGGTCGGCTCCACCGATGTCTGGCGGCACGATATCGAAATCCCTATGAAGTACGGCGTGGATATGAATGTCGGCGATACGCGCGGTGTCAGCGGCATCTTTCGCTCGCTGCGCACCATCCCCGCCCTGCTGGATATCGCCCGCGATATGCAGCGGCTCTGCCCGAAGGCGCTGATGCTGAATTACACCAACCCCATGGCCATGCTGTGCCGGGCGCTGGATATCGAAACCGACATCCTCGTGACCGGGCTCTGCCATAGCGTGCAAGGCACCTCCAAGATGCTGGCGGATTGGATCGGCGCGCCCTATGACGAAATCAACTACACCTGCGCCGGCATCAACCACACCGCCTGGTTCATCGACTACACCTGGAAGAGCGAAGACGCCTACCCGCTCATCAAAAGCGCCATCAGCGACAAACCCGCGATTTATAATGCCGAGCAGGTGCGCAACGAAATGTACCTGGCGCTGGATTATTATGTAACTGAATCCAGCGGGCACAACAGCGAATACAACTGGTGGTTTCGCAAGCGCCCCGACTTGATCGAGAAATACGCCACGCATGGCACCAACTGGAACCCCGGCGAACATGCCTACATCCTGAAAGAATATCGCCGCCGCGAGCACGACTGGCGCGATGACATCCATGCCTGGTTCGCCCAAGACGAGATCGAACTGGCGCGCGGGCACGAATACGCAGCCTATATCATCAATGCCATGGAAGGCGGCGATCCCTTTAAGTTCAATGGCAATGTGCCCAACCGCGGCTTGGTCGATAACCTGCCCGCCGAAGCCTGCGTGGAGGTACCGGTCTGGGCTTCGAGTGATGGGCTGGAGCCAGTGGCGGTGGGCGCGCTGCCGGCTTCGGTCGCGCCCTTGACCAACCTGTACGCGCAGATTGAAGAGATGGCGGTGGCGGGCATCTTGCAGGGCGACAAACGGCTGATTTATCAAGCCGTCGCCTACTCGCCCCTGTCGGCAGCCGTCTGCTCCCTGAGCGAGATTCAGTCGATGGTGGATGAGCTCTTCGCGGTGAACGCGGCATATATGTAAGCCGGCTTGCGCTATTGCTGTGTAAATTGCATTACAATAGGCATCAAGCAAAGGCAATCCCTATGTGGCGGACGATTCCTCTGAGTAAAATGCTGGCGCGCATCGTGCTGGCGGGCATGGTGATCCAGGCAGTCGAGATGTTTATGCTGCTCGTTGGGGAATCAAACTTTGACCGCAGCATGTCCTTGGGCGAGATGGTCATTGATGCCGGGATTCATGGCGGGATTTTCAGTTTGATAGTCGCCGTGCCAATGATTCTGGTCACGGCGCTGTGCTTCAGGGAAATCCGCCGACCGCTCTTCTACCGCTTTGCGATGGTGACGGTCGCGCTCATCGTGCTGATAGAGACCATACTGAGGCCATCATTGTCCTTCATACAGCATGCCTTGTTCTCGCCGGACGGCAGCCCATGGATGCTGAAAATCATCGCTTTAATGCTCATCAGCCAGGCAGCGTTGGTCTTCGCCTGTAGCTTGGCAGCGCGAGAATATGTTGGAGAGATCCAGCAGCGCAAGCTAGCGCGTCAAGAACAAGTGGCAAAACCCTACCGCAAGCAGCAATAAACGGTTTCAAGCGCCTTGCGCGCGCAGGCGGTCGCGGGCTTCTCTTGCTGGTGAGAAGTTGGGGTTGAAGCTCAGCGCGGTGATATAATTCTGCAGCGCCTTGTCCAGTTCGCCGCGACCCTCGCGCGCCAAGCCCAGGTAATAATAGGTTTCTTCGACATATTGTCCGCCGCCATCATTCTGATTTTGGCGCGCGATGCGCAGCATGTCGTCATAACGCCCGGTCTGATAATAGGCTTCCAGCGCGCCAAATTGATACCAGAACATGCGCCAGGGCAGCCCCAGCGCGATCGCCCGGTCGTAGGCTTGCGCGGCCGCGTCATACATCTGCAAAGCGACGAAGCTGCTGCCCATATTGAACCAGGCGTGCGCGTCTTCCAGGTCGGCGCTGGCTTCGGCGCGCGCCATTTCCAGCGCGTTGATGGTGTTCTGCCACTCATCGGCCTCCGCGCCCAACAGCGCCATTAATTCTTCGTGGCGGTTGACCGTATAAAGCACGATGTACTGATAATTGAAATGCTGCCAATAGCGCAGGATATCGGCGTAGGCATAGCGGGTGTCGGGACCACGAAAGCTGTCCATGGTCATGAATTCCGCCAGCGCGTCATCATAACCCGCCATCAGCAGGTAATGCCCCATCCAGTCGTAGCCGTTGGGCTCGTAGCCTTTTTCGATGACCACAGGGAAGCCATTCGCCAGCAGGGTCTTCAGCAAGTCCAATGTGCCGCCGCTGCGCACGACGGCAAAGACGGGCAGCTCGGGTATCTGCGTATTGACAAACTCCGCCATCTGCCAGGGGCTGACATTTTTGTCTTCATAGTTGGGTTTGAGCCAGTCGGCGGCGCGGTGTTGGTCATCCGCATAGCCAAAATGCGCCAGCGCGTTGGTCAAGGTGGCGGGACCGCAATTGTTCCAGCCTTGATATTCTTTGCCCAGCCCAGCCATTCGGAAGGCGGCGGGCCGCGACAAGCTGGTTTCGTTGGTCTGCGCGAAAGCCGGCAACGCCAGGAAAATGCACAGGAAAACAAGCCAGGGACGAATCATGAATAGCGGTCTCGGTCGGCAGATGCTGAATGTAGTATACAATGATTTTCACCACAGAGGCACCGAGAAAAATGTAGGGGCGCGGTGATGACGCGCCCGTCTCAGGATTCTTGCAGGCTTCACAGCGGGCAAGTCGACGCCTCGCCCCTACAACAATCCTGTGTGCCTCTTTTTCTCTTAGTGCCAGGCTTCCGCGCTGCTGACGCGCCATTGATTGATGCAGTTTTGGGCGGGCGCTAGCTCGATGGTTGGCTCGGATTCGCCCGCGGCGAGCATACTTTGGATTAGCCGTCCGCGCAGGACTTCGGCGACTTCGCGATGGGAGGCGCAGCCGGCGCGATTGTCCAGCTCTTCCGGGTCCGCAAGCAGGTCGTACAATTCCGATTCGACATAGCGGTCGCTGTCGGCGTGGTCCCTGCCGCTGCGGTGAGGCGCTTGCACAGCATATTTCCAGCGCCGGCTGCGGATGGCGCGCCCAACCTGCGCTTCGCTGATTTGCATAAAGACCTCCTTTTGCCAGTCCACCGCATCGCCGCGCAGCAATGGCAAGATTGACCGCCCCTGCATCTGCGCTGGCACGGGGATGCCCGCGGCATCAAGCAGAGTCGGTGGCAGGTCAACCAAGCTGACCAACTGCGAAATGCGCCCGCCGCCCGTGAAGGGACCTCCATGCAGCATCGTGGGCAGGCGCACCGAGGCCTCGTGGCAAGAGCGCTTGTATTCGGCATTGCGCGTTTTGAAGTGGTTGCCATGGTCGCTGGTGAACAGGATGATGGTGTCCTCCAGCTTATCCAGGCTGATGAGCGCATCGACCAGCCGCCCCAGCGCTTCGTCCAGCCGCTTGATCATGCCGCAATAACCCGCCCACTGCTGATGCGCCGAGCCACCCAAAGCCCGCAAATCAGGCGGCATCCAACTGCCGCGGTAGCGTGTTTCATAGCCCGGCGGCGCGGGATAATCATCGCGATGATTCTGGTGGTGCGGCTCCAGGTAGGAGATGAAGAGGAAGAAGGGATCGTCCTGATGCGCGTCAATGTAACGGATGGCGGCATCAGTCTGCGCATCCACCCGATAGCCAGGCAGCTTGACCGCCTCGCCACCGTTATCATACATCACGCAGTCGTAGGCGTCCGAGGTGAATTCCAGCGCGTTGGCTGCCAGCCAATACGCATAGCCGCCGCGCTGCTCGGTCGGCACCGCGCCCGGCCCCTGGTCAGCCAGGTGCCACTTGCCGATGTAACCAGTGGCATAACCCGCCGCACTGAAATAATGCGCCAGGGTGCGGCTCTCGGCGGGCAGCGCGATGCCATTGCGGTAGCAGCCGGTCGTCGTGGCATACTGCCCCGTCTGCAAGCAACTGCGCGCGGGACCACAGACCGGCTGGCTGGTAACGGCATAATGCACATCCGTGCCGGCGCGGGCGAGCCGGTCGAAGTTGGGCGTCAGGTCGAGCGGGCAGCCGTGAACGCCCGTCGTATCCCAACGCTGCTGGTCGGTGAAAAAGACAACTACGTTCGGTTGAGAATCAGACATAGGAATTCGTCCGCCTGGTCAATCACAATTCAAGACAACTGCCCGACAATGAAGGCTGCCGTCGCGATGACAACGCCCGCCAAAGCAATCGACGCGCCGATGGGCCACCTCAAGAACTGCCTCAGCCTTTTTTCTGCCGCCGTATTAACTTCTCTGATGCTCTCTTCCAAGCCAGAGCGCGTCTCAACAACCAGCGTCTCCAGCCGCGCGATATCGGCTTTTGCTGCTATATGCGGCTCTTCCGCTTCACGGGCGCTTTCGATGCGCGAAACCCGCTGCTCTATCTGTCCGACGCGCTCGACAACGCGGGCATGCGAAATCTGCTCCAAAGCCTCCACCCGCTGCATTAGACTCGCGCTTGATTCTGCCATGTTTCACCTGCTTCGTCGTTGGCTTCCACTCATTGGACTATACAACGACTGTCTGCCACAATCAAGCTGTCTGGCATCAGAGTGGGTCGTCAGCCGCGTGTATTTTGCTTCCTCCTGACTTGCCGGGGACCGAGGGGGTTGAATCGGGCGAGGAGCTTATGAAGCGAGGCAAGCATATAGCTGACCATGTCGTCCTGGGCATTGACCTGGGCACGCAGGGGCTGAAAGTCATCGCCGTCCGCGGGGACGACGCATCCATAATCGGCGCGGCATCGGCGGCTGTGCCTAGCCTGACACCCGCGCCCGGCTGGCTGGAGCAGCAGCCCGAAGACTGGTGGCGCATTCTCTGCGAGCTGCTGCGAAAATTGCTGCGCCAGCAGGCCATCCCGCCTGAGTCTGTGGCGGGCATCGGCTTGTCCGGGCACATGCACTCGCTCCTGCCACTGCGCGCGGATGGCGGCATCGCCCACAATTGCCTCGTGTGGGCGGATACCCGCACGCAGCCACAAGCGAGCCGCCTGGCGCAGCTGCAAGAACGGCTGTGGAACCCAGCCATCGCGCCCTACAGCCTGGCAAAGCTGCTCTGGCTGCGTGAGCATCGTCCCGCCGTCTATGCTGAAATGGCTGTCGCGCTCTTCCCAAAAGATTATCTGCGCTGGCGGATGACTGGCGCTTTCGCCACCGATTATTCCGATGCCTCCGCCTCGCTGATGTGGGACTTCGCCGCCCGCCAATGGGACGAAAAGCTGCTGGCGGAGCTAGCGATACCCAGCCATCTGATGCCGCCGGCTGGCGATTCTTGCGCCCCCAGCGGGAGATTGACCACCCAAGCCGCTGCCGAGCTGGGTTTGCGGCCCGGCACGATTGTGGCGCGGGGCGGTGGCGATGCGGCTTGCGCTGTGGTTGGCGCGGGCATCCCAGATAGCGATACTTTGCTCATCAATGCCGGCACGGCTGTGCAGGTGATTGAATTGATCGCCCAGCCGACCCCCTTTGATGTCCAGCGCGCCAATCGTTATTTGTTTGAGTTGGGCATCGACGGTCGCTGCTTCATCATCGGCGCATTGAACAGCGCCGGGCAATCGCTGGACTGGTGGCGGCGCTTGTTGAACCCCGCGCAAAGCCACGCCGACCTGGAAGCGCTGGCGGCAACGCAGCCTGGCGCAGCCGATGCGCCGATCTTCTTGCCTTGGCTGCAAGGCACGGGCACGCCTTTTTTGTTGGATGGTCCTTATGGCAGCTTCGCGCAGCTTTCCGCAACTGCCGATCAAGCCGCTTTGACTCGCGCCGTGTACGATGGCGTGGCTATGGGCATCCACCTGTGCGCCGAGGCTCTAGTCGGCGCGGACGGGCTAGCGAGCAAGCAACTGCTTTTCACCGGCGGCGTGCCCAAAAGTCCGCTGATGCGGGGGATATTGGCGGGCGTCTTTGGCAGAGAAATCCGCTGTCGGTCATTTTCTGATATGTCGGCATTGGGGGCGGCGGCGCATGGGGCGGTGGCGGCGGGATTGGCCGAAAGCGCCCAAAGCTGGCTCGCCGACTTTGATTATGGCGAGGTCAGCCAGCCCGCCAGCGACTCGCTCGTCGAGCAGTACCGCAGCGCCTATGGCCGCTACAAGCTGTGGGCGGCGCGCATCGCAGCGCAGAAGTAATCGTAAGTAAGTGCAAAGCGCTTGCGATTACTCAGGTTGGGCACGATTTTCCGCAGGGCTATTCCACTTGTAGGTTCGCAGGTCCGAAGCCATGGGGCAGCAAGGCTTTCAGTGTGGTGGTCACGCGGATATTGCCCGCCATGTCCGCCATGATCACCCGCATGGGCGGCGAAAACTCATAGAGCAATTGGCGGCAGACACCGCAGGGCGAGCCGGCATCGCGCGTCGCTACCGCCACCGCCGTGAATTCGCGCTTGCCTTCGCTGATTGCTTTGACCAATGCCGTGCGCTCGGCGCAGATGGTCGGCGAATAAGACGCGCTTTCGACATTGCAGCCGGTATAGACCGTGCCATCGCTAGCCAGCAGGGCAGCGCCAACTGCATAGCGGCTATAGGGGATGTAGGCTTGCTGGCTGGCGGCGATGGCGGCGGCGACAAGCTGCTGGTCGCTGGTTGTTGCCATGGCCTGTTCCTCGTTATTTTTCACTTGGCGGCGGCTGTGGCGGGGTTCGGCGCGCCATTGATGGTGGCGGTTGGCAAGACCTTTTGTACTTTGACCTTGCGGATGCGATGCCCGTCAATCGACAGCACGGTCATGCGGAGGATGTCGGTATCTATTGTCTCGTCGGGCTGCGGCACCCGTCCCAGCGTCAGGTAGATATAGCCGCCCAACGTATCGGCGCTCGCTGTGTCGATGCCGACATCCAGCAGGGTATTCAGGTCGTCCAGGTCCATGCCGCCTTCGATGTGGTAGCTGCCATCCTCCACCGCGATGTAGTCCGCTTCTTCGCCAATATCGTATTCATCGCGGATGTCGCCGATGATTTCTTCGATGAGATTTTCGATTGTAACCAAGCCGGAAGTCCCGCCGTATTCATCAACCACCATCGCCAGGTGCACATTTTTGGCTTGCATCTCCTTCAGCAGCACATCAGCGCGCTTGGTTTCCGGCACAAAATATGCGGGGCGGATCAATTCGCGGATTGGCTGGCTGCGCAGGTCATCGCGGTACTTCAGCAGTGTCAAAATATCTTTGGCGTATAGCAAGCCCAGAACATTGTCGATGCTGTCCGCGTAGACAGGAATGCGCGAGAAGCCGGATTCTACAAATGCCGCCAGCGCCGCCATGATGCTCTCGTTCACATCCAGCGCAACAATATCGATGCGCGGCGTCATCAGCTCGCGCGCGCTGGTTTCCCCCAGTTGCAGCACATTGGCGATCATATCTTTCTCTTCGGCTTCGATGACTCCGCCGCTGTGGCTGGCGTTGACGATGGTCATGATCTCTTCTTCGGTTACCATGTTGCCGAGTGGCTGGCTGCCGATGAGGCGCGATAGCAAGCGCGCCAACAGCAGCACAGCAGCCGTCAAGGGCGCGACCAGCGTCAGCAGCAAGCGCATCAGCGCGATCGCTAGCGGCAAGAGCGCCTCGCCATACGCTGAGCCCAGCGCCTCCGGCAACAGATCCCCCAGCAGCAACGTCATGCCCGCGCCCAGCGCGACCGCCAGGCAAGCCCACAGCAAGCCCTGCGCGGGGTCGCCACTGGCGAAGCGCTCGCTCAATAACAGCGTGAGCAACGCCGCAATCGCCATCCGCGTCAAGAGGTGGGTGATGGTTACGGTCATGCTGAGGCGCAAGGGATTTTCGTAAATCATCAGGAAGCCCAGCGCCCGCGCATCGCCATCATCAGCTAGCTCGCGCAGGGCCGAGCGACTGACACTTTGCAGAGCCGCGTGCAGCAGACTGACGGCCGCGTGCAGCAGCAGCGCCAGCAGCAACAAGGCCGCGCTAAGCCCCACGGATCATCCGCCCTTGCGCATTAGACCCGCCAAGCACGAAAGGCCGCGCCAGCATAATCGCGGTCGGCTGAACAGAATTGGCTATGTGCGCGGGACTCCGGGAAGGAGGCTCAGCTAAGTCGTCCACTGCTTTGTCAATACTAAATCAAAAGACTGTCGTGAGTGTAGCATACCTCGGCGGGCTCGTCCAGCCCCCAGACAATCGCTTTAAATCTTTTTCACCACCGAGTGCGCCGAGAGGGAAGTCATCTCGGACGAGTCACCGCCTTGCCCAGAATCATCACAGAAAACGGCGGGCGACCCAAGGGTCGTCCTTACATTCCTTCCTGGATTTTCGCATTACTTTCTTGATTCTACCTGTGGTGAATAATTTTGAAGCGACTGCCCTGGTAAATCCGCGCCAATATTTTGCCGCTTGCACAAAAGGTGTTATGATTAAAAAGTGGCAATTATTCCGCTAATTAAGGAGGCAAAGGGAGATGATTTCGAAGATGCGCCTAGTTGTGATTCTTGCTCTACTTTTGACATTGCTGGCAGGCATCGCCGGCGCGCAAGATGCCGTCAGCATCACCATTCGTTGCAAAGCCAGCCCGCCGGAAGAAGACTGGCGCTGCAACAACTTTGCGGAAGTCGAAGCCCAAGTGGAAGCTGACCTGGGCATCGAAATCGACTTGAACTTGATCCAGGACAACGCTGGCTGGGGCGACTACAAGAACGAATTTGTGTTGGCTTCGGAAGCTGGCGAAGCGCCTGACATCGTCTTGTCCGGGCACGAGGATATTGGCGCCTGGGCACCGGCCGGGTTCATTATCCCGCTGGATGATGCCATCCCCGCGCACAGCGAATTTGACGATATGGTGCCGTCCTTGTGGGATTCGCACGGGTATGCGGGCCAAATTTGGGGCATCCCGCAGGATGCCGAAGCGCGACCCATCTTCTACAGCAAGCTGCTGCTGCGCGACCTGGGCTGGAGCGAAGAAGAACTTGACTCCTTGCCAGACCGCGTCGCCGCCGGCGAATGGACCTTCGCCGATATGCAAGCGACAGCGGTTGCGGCTGTTGAAGAAGGCGTCGTCGACAGTGGCAACGGCTTCTGGCATCGCCCCAGCAACGGTCCGGATTTCCTGTATTACTACTTCGGGCACGGCGGCGAGGTGCTGGATGAAGGCGGCAACCTGGTTGTGGACAGGGACGCCCTGGTCGCGACGTACGAGCTGCTGGGCGGCTTGGTGGAGTCGGGCGCGATGCGCTCTGATATCATAGGCATCGACTGGAACGAAGTCTGGCACCCCAGCGTCGGCGGGGCGGAAACTGTGCTCTTCGCCGCTGGCGGCACCTGGAACTGGCCCAACTGGGCGATCAACTATGTAGCTGATCAAGGTGGCGACGAGTATCTCTTTGAGAATATCGGCTTGACGCTGATCCCCGCTATGGCAACCGGCAAAGCCATCACCCTGACGCACCCGCTGACTTACATGATCAGCAGCGGCAGCCCGCACCCGGATGTGGCTCTGGCTTTGATTGCCGCCATCACCACACCCGAGCACAACAACAAGCACGCCATCGACAGCTTCCATCTGGGCATTCTCAACGCGCAGTTGGAATCCGAGGCCTATGCCAACAACCGCTTGCTGAGCAGCGCGCACTATATGCTGGATCACACGACGGCGCTGCCCAACCATCCGGGTTGGAATGCCTGGTCAAACGCCTACTTCCTTGGTATCCAGGCTGTGGAAACAGGCGAGGCAGACGCGGCTGGCGCAGCTGACATTGCCATCGCGCAGATGCAGAATGAGTTGGGAGACGGCATCGCCGTTCGCTAGATGTAAGGGTGTCTCAGTGAGACGCCCTTACGCGAAACCCTTGGCTGGCGATAAAACAGGGGCGAGTCACCGACTCGCCCATACAGTATCTTCGCAGGCTTAGCCTCCCCCCGATGCTTCGGGGGGACCGAGGGGGGTAGACCATTGTCTACACTCGGGAAAAGCAGCCGCAACAATGCCCTGCGCGCCCATGCCAGCGCCTATGGCTTTATGGCACCGGCGGGTATCCTCGTCATCGTCTTTTTTCTCATCCCGGTCGCCATCATTCTGTACCTCAGCGTAACCAACCTGGCCAGTTCCAACTTCACCTCCAATCTGGCGGCGATGGAATTCATCGGCTTGCGGAATTATGAGACTCTGCTAAACGATCAGTTCGCCCGCAAGATATTTTTTAATACCATCTTTTATGTGCTGGTTACGTTGTCGATCTTCAATGTATCGCTGGCATTGATTGTCTCGCTGCTGACGACGCATATTGACCGTGGCGCGGGTTTCTTCTTCCGCGCCTTGTGGATTTTGCCGCGCATCACCTCGCCGGTCGTTTACATCCTGCTTTGGAAACGGATGATGGCGGAAGCGCCTTTCGGCATCATCAACCAGTTCAACGGCTGGCTGGGTATGCCCACCTACAACTACATCGCCACCAATCCCTGGGTTTTCGTGGTCTTGGTCAATGGCTTCATCGGGCTGTCCTTCGGCATGATCATCTTTACTTCCGCCATTGAATCGATCCCCAAAGACCTGCTCAACGCCTCGCTGGTGGACGGCTCCTCCAAGCTGCAGCGCATCCGTTATGTGATATTGCCCATCATCCGCTGGCCCTTGCTCTTCGTCTTTACCTATCAAACCTTGTCGCTACTGACATCGTTTGTCGAAATCCAACTGCTGACCGATGGCGGGCCCGGGCTCTACCGCACCGAGGTCTGGTCGCTAACTGCCTATCACCGCGCTTTGTCAAATTATTTTGGCAACGCTCAATGGGGCTATGGCTCGGCATTTGCCGTCCTGCTGGTGTTGATTGGCGTGGTGTTGGCGGTGATTTATATGCGCGTATTCCGTTTTGACGAGCTGGTGGCGGAGCCGCGGGTGGAGACGTTATGACCTTGCGCCAAGCGTTATTCAGCGGCAGCAGCAAAGCGAAAACAGACGCGCAGCCGCCGAGCCTGGGGCAGGACCTGCTGGAAAGTCTGCGCCTGGCAGCCATCAGCGCGCTGGTTTTATTGCTGACGGCATTTGCGCTCTCGGGCCTCATCGGTCCCTTCTTTGCTTTGGGCAGCGTGGAAGAAACGGTGACGGATGTATTGACGCGGCTCTGCCTGTTGGCGCTGCCGTTTGTGGCCTACATCGCGGCAGTCAGCGTCGCTCGTCCCTACACGGCAAAGGACTGGCGGCGGGCGCTGGGCCTGGCGCTGGGCAGCAGCTTATTGATTTACGCCCTTATTTCGGCGGCGCATTATGTGCTGGATTATGGCGTTTTCGCGCCGCGGCAATCGCTGCAAATGAACCTGAGTCAAACAGAAGCCGGCATCCGTGTTGACGCGGTTGCGCCCGGGGGAGCTGCCGATAGCGCAGGCTTGCAGGCGGGCGATATTATCACAGCCATACGCCGGGATGCGGTCGACCTGGCGGCTTTCAACCTGCGCCTGAGCCAGTCGCAAGCTGACGACCCGCTGCGGCTGCGTTTTCTGCGTGGCGATGAGCAGCTGCAAGAGACTGTCCGCGTCGTCCTCGTCACCGACAAGCAAGTGGAGGCGTTGCTGCCGGGCTTGGCAATGGCTTTGGCCTTCAGCGCCATCATCTTGGTATTGCCTGGACACTGGGCACCCTACATCGCGCTGGTCGGCTTGCTATTGCCGCTGCTGGTTGGTTATTTCTGGGTCATCATCGCGACATTTTCCTACCGCACCGAGGGTTTGATCCCGCTGGATGGGAAGGACAACTTTGGCGGCTTCACGTTGAAGAACTGGGAGTCGATCTTCGCTGGCAACATCGCGGGCATGGAGTTCAACATTTTGCCCATTCTGATGACTTCGCTGGCGATTGCCATCATCATGACCTGCGTGGTGCTGTTGGTATCGTCGATGGCTGGCTATGCCTTGTCGCGGATGAGCTTTCCCGGTCGGCGTTTCTTTTTGTCCTTCACGCTTATCTTGCATGGCTTCCCGGCAATCACACTGTTGATCCCGATTTTCATTGTGCTGCTGCGGCTGGGGGATATTCCGCTTATCGGTGATTTGATCGGCTTCAACACGGCTGGCGGCATCGCTATGGTCATGGTCGCCTTCCAGCTACCGCTTGGCGTTTGGCTGATGAAAGGCTTCTTCGATAATATCCCTTGGGATATGGAGCGTTCAGCTTTGATTGACGGTGCCTCGCGCTGGCGCACCTATTGGGAGATTCTCTTGCCGCAGATCCGCCCTGGCTTGCTGGCGCTGGGCATATTTGCCTTCATCGGCGGCTGGAACGCCTACATTATCCCGGCGACGTATTCCATCGGCTCTGGCGTCAGCAACCTGCCGGTCTTTTTGAATGAACTGATCGACGAAACCGCGCCCGTGGACTGGAATCAAGTGGCGGCAGTCGGTCTTTTCCAATTGATCCCTATCTTCATTTTCTTCATCTTCGCGCAGGAATACCTGCTGAATATCTATGCCGGCGGCACCAAGGGCAGTTCATAAACGGGAAAGACGAGCGCCATGAAAGTCACAATTGATAATCTCACCAAGAAGTTCGGTGATGTAGTTGGCGTCGAGAACCTGACCTTGCACATCGACGATGGCGAGTTCGTCGCTTTTCTTGGTCCTTCTGGCTGCGGCAAGACCACCACGTTGCTGACCCTGGCCGGCATCTACAAGCCGAGCGATGGGCGGATCCTGTTTGGCGAGCGGCTGGTCAATCTCGTGCAGCCGAAAGACCGCAATATCGGCATGGTCTTTCAAAGCTACGCGCTGTATCCGCACATGACCGTCTTCCAAAACATCTCGTATCCGCTGAAGCTAAAAAAGGTAGCCAAGAACGAACAGCACGAGCGCGTCCAGCAAGTCGCGGATGTGATGGGCATTGGCGAGCTGCTCGATCGCCGTCCGGGGCAGCTGTCCGGCGGGCAGCAGCAGCGAGTCGCCTTGGGGCGGGCGCTGGTCAAGGAACCAGATTTGCTGCTGTTTGACGAGCCCCTATCCAACCTGGACGCGCGCCTGCGACTGACCATGCGCGGCGAAATCAAGCACTTGCAGAAAGATCTGGGCATCACCTCCATCTATGTGACGCATGACCAGGTCGAAGCGATGACCATGGCCGACCGCATCGCCGTGATGAATGCCGGGCAGCTGCAAGCCTTTGATTCGCCGGACGAATTGTACAATCGCCCCAAAACGCAGTTCGTGGCTGGCTTCGTCGGCAATCCGCCTATGAACTTCATCGATGTCGAAGTCTCAGCCGCCAACGGGCAGTACCTTGCCGAAGCGGAGGCGCTGCGCCTCACGCTGGGGAAGGAACGTGGCGAGTCGCCAGCCACCTGCGACGGCGCAGTCGTCATGGGCGTCCGCCCGGAAGACATTCAGATAGCCGAAGCGGGCGATGTCGCCGGCGAGATCTTCGTGGTCGAGCCACTGGGGCGCGAAGATTTAATTGATGTGCGCGTCGGACGACACAGCTTCCTCGTGCTGGCCAATACCGAAAAGCAGCACCGCGCCGGTGAGCGCGTCAAGCTGAAATTCGATACGCAGCAACTCCAATTCTTCGATCTCAAGACCTCGCGCTCGCTGTTGTGGCGTCAGTAAGGGGTTGAGTTCAACATGCGTGACCTGCCGATTCAGGGCTTGGAGCGGGCTATCGATTCAACGCGCGACCATGAGCTTGCCTTGCGGCACGCGCCCATCATTCGTTTTGATGCCAATGAGCCTTTCTTCCCCTCCGTTGTCGGCTACACCGTCTTTCGTGAAAGCGCGCCATCCCCGTCCTTTCCCCGCCAGATTCAGCTTGGCGAGGCGATCGATTGCGCCATTGAATACGCCATCTGGTGGGACTGGGATATCCAGCACCTGTATGAACTTGAGCATATCTGGGTCTATATCGGGAAGGGTGGCCAGCTTGTGGCGGCGGAGGCGAGCTGGCATGGCGGCTATCATGTGATGCTGGACGCGGACAATCCGCTGCCCTTGGAGGGGAGGCGCCTGGCGCTGTATTCCGAGCCTGGCAAACATGCTTTCGCCCGCGAGCCAGGAGACTTGCTGCAAAGACGCGCTAAAACAATCGCCGGCTGTGGCGCTCATGCCGGGCGCATGGGCGTCCATGTGACGCCGCTCTTCACCGGCATCATCAAGGGGCGCAAGCCGCTAGCGAATCGCCTGGTGCATGGCTACCTGGAAAGCCGACGATTCTTGCCATCCTTTGATTTTTCCATCCGCTTTGACCTGCGCCACAGCATCATCCTGCCTTGGCGTCATCTCTACGCCTGGATACCGGGGCGTGTTGAGCAGTGCATTGACCGGCTGCGGGCGACTGTCGCGCCCCATCAACGGCGGGTCCTGCGCATCGCCCATCGTGGCGCGTCCGCCTATGCCCAGGAGAATTCCCTTGACTCCTTCCGCAAAGCCGCGCAGCTCGGCGCGGACTTGGTGGAGATCGACATTCGTGTCAGCGCGGACCATGTTCCGGTCGTGACGCACGACAGCAGCTTGAAGCGGCTCTATGGCATCGAGGGCATCGTATCGGATTATCGCCTGGACGAGCTGCGCGTGATGACGGCGGCGGCGGGCGGCATCCTCAGCTTTGACGAGGCGCTGGAAAGCTGCCGGGGGCTTGGCTTGGGCTTGTATCTGGACTTGAAGCAGTTGACTATGCGGGCGGCGGCGGACATGTTGGCGGCGATTGACACGCGGCAATACCTGCGTAATGTCATCTTTGGCTCCTTTCGTCCCGATACCCTGGCAGACATCAAAGCGGCGCGCCCGGATGCCCGGACTTCGATCCTGTTCAGCGCCACGCGGTTGGACGCGGTGAAGCTGGCGCAGTCGATTGGAGCGGATTATGTGCATCCTTGCTGGGAAAACCGGGCAACGCAACCCCACCGACTGCTCACGCGCGAGTGGATAGAGGCGGCGCGGCGGGCGGAGTTGGGCATCGTCTGCTGGCACGAAGAACGTCCGGCTGAAATTGCCGCGCTGATGAAGCTGGGCGTAGACGCCATCTGTTCCGACAAGCCGGAGCTGCTGCTGGCGGCGGCGCGTTCGATAGGGGGCAGGCTTCACCATAGAGGAAACGAGGCAACGCAGAAATAAGCCCAAACAAGTCATGCAACAAACCAACCACAAAAACGCGAAAATAGAACCAAGAAAGTCGTGAGAACGGAATCTGCAGGGGCTTGCCTTGGTAAGCCCGCTTGGTGTACTCGGCGGTTAAAGTTTCGTATCTACGCGCTTGTATAGGGCTTCATTTTGATGCGATTACCCTGAATCCGTCTGCGGCAGCCACATCTCCAGCAGCGCCAGCCCGTTCACCCAGCGACCCCGCCAGCGAAGCTCCCAATGCAGGTGCGGCGCGCTGCTGCGGCCGGTGTTGCCACTGAGTCCGATAACCTGCCCAGCCGCCACCGTCTGTCCCGCTTGCACTTGCAGCGCCGAAAAATGCGCGTAGCCAGTATAGAGACCCAGCCCATGGTCAATCAGCGCATAGCTGCCGCGGATCGCCAGTTGCCCGGCGAACGCTACCCGCCCAGCCGCCATCGCGCGCACCGGGGTGCCAGTCGCCGCGTGTTGATCCCAGCCCGTATGCCGCGTCCGCAGGCTCGCATTCATCGCGCGGAAGCTGCCAAATGGCGAAGCAAACGCGCTGGGCAAAGGCAGCGCAAAGCCAGCCGCGTCCCATAGCGGGGCGCTGCTGGTCCTAGCGGTCATCTCCGCGATGGCTGCCATCTCTGCCGCTTCGATATCCGCATCCACCAAGCCAGCCGCTGCGCCTTGCAGAGTGAATTCCTCACGCAGAAACATGCCCGGCATGATGCGCACGCGCCGCGCAAAAGTCGCCGCGCCAGTTTCCAACTGCGCACGCGCCACCAGCGGCACCTGGCGAGGCAGTGTTTCCATGCCAGCCGCCAGCAGCGCATACCAGCCCCCCTCGGCGCGAAAAAATGGCACGATCTCGCCGAGCCAGTACACCTGCGCAGACCTGATGCCGCCCCCAAGCAGGCAGAGCAAACCCAATTCGCCCTGGCTCAACGAAGCAAAATGCCAATCCAGTTGAACGCCGACAGCAAATTGCCCGGATAAAGGGATGGGGCGCGGCGCTGGCTGGGGCTGGGGGCGGGACATGATCGCTGTGGCGCTCCCGTCAGTGTGCATGGTCGATTATACGCGCAGAAAACATTCCGAGTTAGTCATGCAATTGGCATCAGCAGGGCAAGGAACGCGAATGCCAGCCTCGCGCGACTGTGCTACACTATCCCACTTGCCCGAACAGTACATAAGGAAGTTATCGCCATGCCCAAGGCCGACAATCGCCACGTCCTGGAATACCTTCGCCAGCATCAGCAACGCATGGTCGCTGATTTGCAGCGCTTCATCGAGCTGGAATCGCCGACCTCGCACAAAGCTGCCGTCGATGCCTTTGGCGTGGCGCTGGCGGAAGAACTGCGCGGCTTGGGCGGCGAGCTCGAGGTCATCCCCAAAGCCGAAGTCGGCGATGTGCTGCGAGCGCGCTGGAACCCGGGCGCGGGCGGCGTCGTCATCCTCAGCCACATGGACACAGTCTGGGATGTCGGCACAGTCGCGGGCAGGCCCACGCGCATTGATGGCGACCGCATCTATGGAGTCGGCTCCATGGACATGAAAGGCGGCATCGTCATCGCGCTATGGGCATTGCGGGCGCTGCGCGAGCTGGCGCTTTTTCCCGCGCAGCCCATCACCTACCTGCTCAACTCGGACGAAGAAACCGGCAGCCGCCACTCCAGCGCGGAGATCGAAGCCGAAGCCCTGGCGCACGATGTCGTCTTCGTAACCGAGCCGCCGCAAGATGGCAAGTACAAGACACAGCGCAAAGGCACCGGTCACTACATCGTTACGGCAAAGGGACGAGCGGCGCATTCAGGAGCCGACCACGCCCGCGGCATCAACGCGATCAAAGAACTGGCGCATCAAGTGCTCGCCATAGAAGCCATGACCGACTACAGCATCGGCACAACCGCCAATGTCGGTGTCATCAACGGCGGCACGCGCGCCAATGTTGTGCCAGCCCAAGCGCAAATGGAGATCAATACGCGCGCCACCACCCGCGCCAACCAGCAATTTATCCACGAACAGATCATGAGCCTCCAGCCGCGCCATCCCGAAGCCGAGTTAATCATCGAACACGGTGGTGGTGTACCGCCGATGGAACGCACACCTCAGATCGCCGCGCTCTTCAAACGGGCGCAGGCGCTCGCGGCGGAAATGGGCATCGCCCTGGACGAAGGCAGCACCGGCGGCGGCAGCGATGGCAACAAGACAGCCGCGCTGGGCGTGCCGACCCTGGATGGCATGGGCATCGTCGGCGATGGCGGGCATGCCATCAATGAATATGGCGAAATCTCGTCCCTGTCCGAACGCGCGGCAATCATGGCTGCCATGCTGCGAGAAGACCTGTGAGCGTCCAGCGATGCGCATACTGAATTGGAATACGCAGGCAGACCGACACCGCGTCGGATCTGACAAGCTGCGCGCAATCGGAGAACGGGTCGCCTGCTATAACGCGGACATCATTTGCCTGACCGAAGCCTATCCAGAGGCGATGCCAGACGGCGGTCACACAATCACGAGCGAGTTATCACGCGCGGGCAATATCGAAAATCGTGGCGCGCAAAATGGCGTTTTTCTGGAGATCGGACCCTCCCACTAAACGGACTAACACGAGGCAATGCCCAATGAAATACCCACCCTTTGAAATCGAAAACTTCTTCCGCCAGTACGAATTCAGCTCGCCCTACCAGCTCAGCGCGTCGGATTGTGAACCGCTGACGCTGCCCGAACTGCTGGAATACGCTAGCCCGGCGCGCCGCCAGCAATTCGAGTCGCTGTGGCTGGGTTATACCGAGGCGCAGGGGCATCCCGAGCTGCGCGCTGCCATCGCGGATATGCACGCGGGCATTGAGCCGCAACAGGTACTGACAGTTGTGCCCGAAGAAGGCATCTTCCTGGCGATGAACGCGCACCTAAACGCCGGCGACCATGTTGTGGCTATCTATCCCGCTTTTCAGTCGCTCTACGAAATCGCCCGCGTGAAAGGCTGTGAGCTTTCGTACTGGCAGCCGCAGCGCACAGAAGACGGCTGGGATTTTTGTGTCGATGAACTGGCAGCGCTCATCCGCCCGGATACGCGCATGCTCATCATCAATTTTCCGCATAACCCCACCGGCTACCTGCCCAGCCAAGCCGACTTCGCGCGCATCATCAAGCTGGCAAGCGCGCGCGGCCTGCTGCTATTTTCGGACGAGATTTATCGCTTCGCCGAGCAAGACCCGGCGACGCGCCTGCCCTCGGCTTGCGAAGTTTATGAAAGGGCGATCGTACTGGGCGGGCTTTCCAAATGCTTTGGCGCGCCCGGCTTGCGCACGGGCTGGCTGATTACGCGGGACGAGCGGCTGCTGAACGAATGCCAGGAGCTCAAGAGCTACACGACCATCTGCGCGAGCGCCCCCAGCGAGATTATGGCCATCATCGCGCTGGAGAATTGGCAGGCGCTCGTGGGGCGCGCCATCGACATCGTCCAGCGGAACATCGCCAGCGCAAAAGCCTTCTTCGGGCGCTACCCCGATTTGTTTTGGGTGGGTTATCCGCGCTGTGGCACAATTTCGCTGGCTGAGCTAAGAGCCGAGATGCCCGTCAGCGAATTCGCCGCAGCCATCGTGCGCGAACAAGGCGTGATGGCGCTGCCGGGCAATATCATGCACTTCGCCGGCAACTACTTCCGCCTGGGCTTTGGTCGGCGCGCCCTGCCGCAGGCATTCGAGCCCTTTGAGCAATTCATTCACGACCACTTGCTCTAGCGCAACCCTTGACGGAATAGACTACGGCTTTCCGCAATTCCAGCAGCAGGCGGAAGGGCTGAGCGCCTAGGGATGCGACCGTTTTATCACACCAGCGCAAAGGCAGGCTCGCGCCGTCCCCGCGTATGGCAGGGCAGTCATCCAGGCTCAAGCCCGCCACCGCTTCGCCCGCCTGGTTGATTATCGTCGCGCGCAGGCCGCCGCCCCTTGATACCTGGGCATTCAACCGCAGTTGCCGCCCCGTCATTCGCAGCGGCACAGTCCGTATCAGCGCCGTTTGGCTGTCCTGGCGCGGGGCATAGCCGGCAAAGCGATCGAGGGGCAGCGTCGCCAGATTGAGCGAGCCTTCACGCCAGTCATTGTGGCGACCGTTGCTGCCGCCGTAAAAGATATAGATTTCGCCTCTGTGCACGAAGGGCGCTGCCGCATAGATGCAGCCACAATCGGCTGCGCCATCCGGATACGCGCCGTCCCCACGCGGGATCAGCGGCTCGCCCGGGCAGATGCGCCGCCATTCAGAAGTGTCGCTGCTGACCGCCAGTTCGGTATCTACGCAATCCCAATCCGCCGCGTTTTCATCGCCCTTATGGAAGATGGCTGGCAAGCCGATGTATAGGTCTTGATAACGCGCGATAGGCATGGAATAAATCTGATCATGAGCGCCAGCGCCGCGCAGTATCTCGACCGGCTGCGACCAGTGCCGGAAGTCGCGGCTTTCGCTGCGCAATACAGTGCGGACTCCACGAAAAGCGTCCGCCGACCAGCCGCGCGTGATGCAAACATAGCGGTCAATTTCCGGCGACCAGAGGGCGTTGTTGTGCGTATCGCCGACAGCGTCATGCTGCGGCCAGGGCTGCGGCTGCGACCAACGCAAACCATCGGCGGAGAAACAACTGGCCATACGCCCCAGCCGCGGATTGCGATGAATGAACTTGTAGCGCCGGGCCAGGTCGGGATCGTTCTCGTCCTTGAGTACGCCACCAGCATGCAGCCCATGTGTAGCGCGGCGCATGACGATGTTGTTTTGGGACGAGCCGGCGAAGTTGATGATGCCCAGGCGCGGCTTGTCCCAGTGAATGCCATCGCGCGAGGTCGCATAGAGCAAACCCTCTTCGCGCTCGCCGCCATAGTAAGAGACTGCGCGCCGGTCGGCAAGAGCGGTACTAGACGATGCTTCATCCTCGATGAAAGACTTGTACCAACATTTGAAGAGCTGCTCGTCCTCATCGTAGACGACATTGGGATACACATTATCCAGGCGCGCTTCCCAGGCTTTTGGCGGCTTGGCGCGACTCTCTTCGCGGAAGAGCGGGTTGGCGGGGGATTTTTCGACCTGGCACAGCCTCAGGCGCGCCGCCTCGCTCCATTCAATGGCGCGCGGATGAATCAGCAGGAGTGGATTAGCCATAGTCGCCCCCGCAACCAATCCAGATAGGGGCATCGCCCTATGCCGACAAGACACGCCCCGCCTGGGCGATAAAGCGCTCGACCATGTCATCCAGCGCGAAGATGTCTTGCCCGATTAAGAAGGTATGCGCCTTGTTGTTGAAGTTCGCGTGCCAATGCTCGGGGATAGCGTCTTTGCCATAAACCGCGCCCCAGATGCTGCCGGCTGTCGCGGCGGTGCAGTCGTTGTCCAAGCCCATCGCCACTGTCTCGCCGATGACCTTGCTGTAGTCCTCGCCGCCGATGGTTAATCCCCAGATTGTCAGCACGGCATTGTTGATTGCGTGGACCTTGTGCATGCCGGGGTAGCGGGCATCAACAGCGGCGCGGGCTTGGCGATAATTCTCGATATTTGGCGCTTCGTCCAGCGCCCAGCGGACTTCTCGCGCCAAATAACATTCAGCAGGGATCTCCTCCAAGCCGATGCGCAGCGCCTTGACGGGGTCATCTACTGCGAAGGCGGCGGCGATGGCTGCCGAGAAATACATCGCGCCATAGATGCCGTTGCGGCGGTGGCTGACATAGGCATCGCGATGGGCAAATTCCGCCGCTTTTTCCGGGTAGCCGGGCGCGGCATAGCCCCAGGGGTCAGAGCGGATATCCGCGCCGATATACTGCACACAAGGGTTATCAACATCCGCCGCTTGCAAAGCTGGCACGCCCTTGCGCAAGTTGTCCAGGGCGATGCCCTCGGCTGTGAAGGCGAATGGCAAATACTTGACCCAAGCCGCGCCCAGATCATCAGTGGTGAAGTCGAGGCCATATTCTTCCAGGATGAGCAGGCCCAGCTGGGTATAATTGATGTCATCGTCGGTGGGTACGCCGTCCATCTTGGCGGGGGTAAAGTCTTCGCGCCGGCTGGTCTGGTATTTGTGTTCGTGGGGCTGCTCCGCCTGGCTCCAATAATCCACCAGCGGGTAGCTGTCGCCCAGGTAGGCTGCCCAACGTTCCATGCGCGCCACATCCCAGCCTTCTACGATCGACCCCAGGGTGCAGCCAGCGCAACGCCCCAGCAGCGCGCCTTCCAGCCGAGCGCGGAAGTCATCCCCCAGCGATGACCACATGCGCCGCGCGCCAGCCGGACGCAAAGCCTGGATCGCTTCCAGGGCGTCGGGTTCGGCTCGCGCCAGCGCCTCGTCGTCGGGCAAGGCGATCAACTCGTCCAGCTTTTCTTGCAGCGCCGTCTGGATTTCCGCCATTTTTTTGGCGACGCCTGCCGCGCCATATTCGGTTTTGAGCATGGCATAGCGGGTGAAACTTGCATCCCAGCCCGATACCGCCTCAGGGTAATCAAAGAGTTGCATGATTTTTTCTCCTTCAATTCGTTTTTTTCTTTGTTGATTTAAGCGATTCCAAACAACTTCTGCGCATTCTCGGCGAGGATTTTGCGCTTATCCGTCGCGCTGCATTCGATGCTCCGCGCGTGTTCCAGCATGACATCGATGCTGACCCAAGGATGGTCACTGCCAAAGAGCAGTCGGTCGGCACCGGCGAAGGCAAAGGCGAATTGCAGCGCCAGCGCATCGGGCGCAACAGTATCCAGGTAGACGCGCCGATAGGTCTCGCGGGGCGATTGCGTGATATGCTCGCGGCCGCGGCGCTTGACTTCAGTCTGCTCGATGACTCGCCCCATCACATAAGGCAAAACGCCCCCGGCATGTGGATGCACCACGGTCAATTGCGGATGCCTTTCCATGACGCCGCCCAAGATTAGCCGCAACATGGCGATAGAAGTATCGACCATGAAGCCGAACATGGGGATCATGCTGTGCGCCTGGATTGCCTGCCCCCAGGTCGGCACGTTTGGGTGCAGTACCAGCGGAACGCCCAAGGCGGCGCATTCGGCATACAGCGGCTCGAAGCGCGGGTCGTCCAGCGGCGCGCCATTGATATGTGAAGGCGTGAAGACGCCTCGCAGACCCAGTTCATGGGTAGCGCGGCGCAGCTCATCAATGGCGGCTGGCACATTATCCAGCGGCAGCGAGGCGATGCCGGCAAAGCGCTGCGGATGTCGGGCGCAAAGCCCAGCGACAGCCTCGTTGCAGATGCGCGCGCCCGCCACAGCCAGCTCCGCATCCAGCAGGTCGGGGCTGGGGATGTTGACGCTGAGCAGGCTCATATCCACGCCGCAGCGATCCATATCCGCCAGCTTGCGCGCCGGGCTGTAATCATCCAGCGACAGGCGGAAGCGCTGAACGCCATAATCAATCAGATAAACGCCATCCCCGCCCGTCGTCTGTACACTGCCGCGATTTTTCAGCAGCAGCTCGGCATAGCCACGCGGGAAGATGTGACTCTGGCAATCGATGACGACGCTCATGCGGTATTTCCCTGGCGCAGCGGGTCGGCAATATCAACATAAGCGCCGCTGGCGAGCGACTCGATGGCGGCTTGGATGACAGCCAGCACGCGCAGGTTCTTGCGGCCGCTGAAATGTGGCTCTTCGCCGCCGCGCAGATACTCATGCCAGCGGTCAAAGAACAGCGACCAGGGCTGGCTGGGCGGGCGTCCGCGGTCGAGGTCGATTTCCGCGAAAGATTCGCCGCGCCGGGCAAATTCATAAGTCATTTGATCCTTGGACATGTGCAAGCCGCGGCAGCGCAATACCCCGCGCGAGCCCTCCAGCCGCAGCCCATAACAATCCGACTGCGCGGAATAGCCGGCGTGGTAGAGCAGGCGCTCCCCGCCCTGGCCGCGCAGCACAGCGTTGATCATGCAGGCGCTGTCATACACGGACCAACTGGGCATAAAGCCATCGCAGAAGATGGCTTCGGGCATGAGCATCGGCAAGATGCCAAACAGGCAGTCCAGGTGGTGGCAGGTCATCTCCCATAACACCGGCTGCTCAAAGCCCGCTAGGTTCTTGGCTTGGTGGCGCGGCTTGGCGTTGAAAAAGAAGATTTGCTCGATGCTGCCCAGCTCGCCCGCGGCAACGAATTCAGCGACAACCTGATAATGGCGGAAGTAGCGCATCTGCTGCCCGACGCACAGGCGCAAACGCTGCTGCGCCGCCAGGTCAACCAGCGCACAAGAATTGGCATAGTTGTTGGTCAAGGGCTTGGCGACTAAAGGCGAAAGCCCCGCAAGCAACGCCGCCTTTGCCTGGCTATAGTGCAGCTCCGAGGGCGTATTGATGAGCGCGACATCGGCATCTGTCTGCTGGAGCGCCGCGCCCAGGTCGCGGAAAAGCGCCGCTTCCGGCAAGCCATAAGCGTCGGCCGCCCGCTGCAAGGCCGCCGGGTTGATATCGACCACCGCCGCGATTTCCTGCCAGGGCTTCTGCGTCAGCGACCGCAGCATTGAGCGGGTTAAGCCGCCCATGCCGACGACGATGGAACGGATTGGCTCTGCTGCATTCTTCATAGCGCTCTCCTGTTTACCTTGCTAGCCATCGAGCAGCGCCAGCAACTGACTGTGATTGGCGCGCACAGCATTTTTGCGGTCATGCCATTGATGCGGCTCAAGCGTGTAATAGCCGGCATAACCATCGGCCTGCAAAGCCCGCACCTGCGCTTGCATATCGACAATGCCAGCGTCAATCGCCACCACGCCCTGTTCATGCGACCAATTTTTGAAATGCACAGCGACCAGCGCATCCCGCACCTGCGCATAACCAGCGGGGAATGCCTCTTCGCCGGACTGGGCGGCGTTACAAGGATCCCACACGATGCCGATGCCCAACTCGCGCGCGATTTTCGCCAGGTTTGCGCCGGTATCGCTATAGATGCTGGAGGCGTTTTCCAACAGCGCCTCGATGCCCTCGCGAGCGCAGAGCTCGACAGCGCGCCCCAGATGATCGTATATCTCGGCGGGGATGGCTTCGTCACGAGACCCGCGGCGGAAGGTGAATAGTGTCATGCGCCGCAGCCCCAGGCGCTCCATACGCCGGAAAGCCAAAGGCAGGTCATGCTCGAAGGTGCGAGCGATGACTTCCGCATCCAGCGGTCCTTTGAAAAAGCCGGGGCTCACGCCAATCAGTTCCAAATCATGACGAGCGACCGTCGCGGCGACTTCGTCTAGGGCGCGCTGCGTAACATGCGGGAAGCGACCGCCTTCCAGCTTGCGCAATTCATAGGCGCGGATGCCCAGCGGCAGGCAGAAATCAACCGCCGCGGCGAAAGAGTCGTCGACTTCGTCGCTGATGATGGCGATCCGCCCTCTCCAGTCTGTCATGTCGCTCTCCTGAATGCTTGTCAAATGCGCTAATTGTAACTTGTCCGCATGGTCGCCAGCCTTTCAGCCCCATCATGTCGGGTCGAGTTCAAGCGGCGATTCACTCAGCGTTGCCAGGATGGACGGCACATAGCGCATCTGCTGCGCCATCGCCTTGCCCATGCCGCTGTGGTCGATACCCACGGGGAAGCGCCCGATAACACCCAGCCCGCGCTGTAAATAGCCGCCGACCTCTACATCGCCCGAGATTGACCAAGCCGCCGCCAAGCCTTCCAAGACCCATTGCGTGCATTGAAACTTGCCGCCCAAAGTGCGATTTGCGCAACTGGTATAGCGGAAGTAGCCGCTTTCATGGTCAAAAGTGTTGGCGATCAACCAGCGCGCCCCGCCCAGAATCGCCTCGGCAACGGCAGGATCGCCCGTGTGGCGATAGTAGCGCATCAAGCCTGAAAGCAGCACGCCGACCATGAAGCCGGCCTCGCCCCGACAGCGGGGGTAGCCACAGCCACAATGGCTATCGGTCAGTATGCGCTCCCAGCCGCCACCTGGCGACTGCCGCTCCAACACGCGCTCTACCAAGATGCTGGCGGCATTCAAAGCGGCGGGGTCATCCAGCCAGGCTAGCGCGCACAAATGAATCAAATGCCAGCCAGCCTCACGCGCATTGCTGAAGTCGTAGGCTTCAAAGAAGCGCGCTTGCAAGAGCCAGCCGCGCGTTTTTTGCAGCGATTCCGCAACCGCCGCGTCGCCAGTGAGCAGCCAGTGCAGCAGCGGACCCTCGACCCAGGTATGCGATGGTATCAAGTTGGTGCCGCGCATCTTGCTGCGGAAGAAGGGCGGCAGGTAGCCACCCAGGTGCCCAGGTATGTGCATGGCTTGCCCGCCGATGTTCGCCGCAACTGCTGAAAAATTGACCGTGTCGACATCAGCCAGGTGTCGCGCCGCAGCCGCAGCCCAGGCCGCCCAACCCACATCGCCGCCGCGCAGGAATTCGCTGTAGCCGCAATAAATCGAGTCGTATTCGTTATTGCCCCAGGACCAGCCACTTTCACCATACCAGTCGCCGAAATTGAGCTGTCCATAGGCGCGGTGCGCTTCGCGGTCGTCAACGAAGGACTGCAGGGCACGGTCAGTCAAGGCCTCATAGCTGGGCAAAAGCGAATCCTGCCGAGCGCCGATGGGTGGCAAAACGCCCGTGCTGTTGAGGTAATCGATGGCTGGGCGAGCCAGCGGCGGCGCTTCCAGCCAATCGAATGCGCGCGCCTCCGCCCCGAAGTCAAGCAGGATGTCGCTGGTCAATGCCAAGCCAGCTTTGAGCCTGTAGCCGGCTGCGTCCAGCCAGAAATACAGCCGGTGCGCGGCGTCTTCATCGCCAGGCAATTCGCGTCCAGCGCGTTCGGGCAATAGACAAATGTCGATGCCTTGCGCATCGACTGTGAGAGCCTTGGGGTAGCTCTGCCAGAAATGCCGCAGCCCGATGCCCAGCGAGCCAGCGTCGCCATGCACGCGGATATGCCCAGCAGCGCGCCCCGCCCGGGCTTCTCGACAGATTTCGTGCCACTGGTCATGGTCATGGCGCAGTTGCCATTCGTCCGCCAGGGATGATTGCCTGCCGGCATGGTCCACGCGCTGCCCGGCGAAGGGGATGCGCAGGCTGAATTCTCGCAGCGACAAGAGCGCGTCGCTCTCGTCAGAGGCTTCTGCATGCTCTGGCGCAAGCACTTCCAGGCGATGCCTCAGGCGAATGAAGCGCTGCCCACTGTAAAATTGTAGCCACAATTTGCTGCGCAGTTGAGCGACTCCGCGCGCATCCTGATGCTCGATAACATAGGTCGCTTTATGCTCATCGCGGCGGATGGGCTTGAGCGCGCTGGCTCGCAGCCTCGTGCCATCCGCCAGCGTCGCGCAAAATCGCCAGTCGGCAAGGCGCAGATCGCGCAAAGTGATGCCAAGCCCGTCGGCAGCGGCTTCTATAGGCAGCTCGCTGTTGATATGCAGAGCGGCAGCCGACACAGTCTGTGGCAGGCGCGTCTCAATCAGCGCCCACTGCGCCGAGCCATCTTCCCAGCGGCTTTGGATGCGCGCGCGGGCTGGCAGCGTCTCGTCGCCGGCGCGCAGGTGGCAATCATCCAGCTCTGGGGCGGCTCCACGCGCCAATGGCAAGCCAAAACCCAGCGGCAAGCCGGTCAAGTCGGCAGCGGCGGGGCTGAAGATCTCCAGCGGCACGACGACCTCCCGCTTCGGCTGCGGCTGCGGTGATCGCGTCGCGAATTGCAGCGTGGCAGTCGCCATTTCACCAGACTGGTCACGGGCGCTGATGCGGGCGGTAAGCTGCTGGTCAGGCGGCAAGCCAGCGAAAGTCAACTGATGCAACCGACCCGCTCGCCCGCTGGTCATGCTGATTTCCTCGCCAGCCGCACCCATCAAGCGCGCCTCGGCCGCAGCCGCCAGGTCGGTCGTGAAATGCAGCTCTACATCGTAGCCGCCAGTCTCGGTCTTGCGCAGCCGGTGCTGCAGTCGCTCAATGCTCGGCACATAGCGGCTGGGCTGCGGGCGCTCATGCAGCAGCGCGAAGCTCTCGATGCGGTAGCGGCCGCTGCCCACGGCGCTCATCTGCAAGACTTCCATTTCGCCGATGAATTCCACCACTTGGTCCGCCACGATCAAATGTGAGCGGTTGTCTTGTCGGCGCGGCTCTATGCGCCCGATGTCCCTATCGCCCAGCTTTAATTCCAGCGGGTGCGCTTCGCCCACCGCCAGGTAGATGACGATGCCGATATAGCGCGGACCAGTGTGGTCCGCTTGCTGCTCGATTGTCTGCCAGAAGCGATGCCGCAGCCGCGAGACGATGCCCGCCTGCGCAACAGCCGACGAACGCACGATGCTCGGCACAGGATAGGCGCTCAAGCCCAGATCAGGCGTGAAGGTATCCAGCTTTTCGCTATCGATGGCGCGCCAGCTGTAAGTGCGCGGGTCCTCCAGCAGCGCCTGGATGCGCGCCGGCTCCTTGATATCGATATGGGGAAGCAAGTTCATTTTTCAGTCCTGTTTTCAGAATCGTGGATATATTGCTGATAATAAGGCAGCATGAATGGTTTGCGTCGCCCTTTGAAATGCAGCGCCGCCGCGTCTGGGTACTGCCCGACCATGTCGGCTGCCCGCCGAGTAGAGAAGTTGTAGCGCGCGCAGGGCAAAAAACGTACAGCCAAGCCAGCCAGGCAGCAGCCGAAGCAGTCGTCCCGCGCGAAGTCGACCTCGCTGAAGAGTTCACGCAGGGCATCCTGGTCGCCGCCCCAAACGCCGCTCTGCTCGTCCGCCAGCAGGAAGCGCCGCAGCCATAACTCATGAAAAGCAGCCGCCACCGTCAGGTAGCAGCCATGCGCGAAGTTGATGCCCGCGTTGATGGGCCACTTGCGCTCGTCGCGATAAGTCAGCGCTACGGCAAATTCCTCCGCGAAGACATGCCCCAGGTCGCCGTTGATCAAGATGTCGTTATCCAAAAAGATGACATGCCCGCTGGCTTCGCGCAGGTAAGCAAGCCAGGCTCTTGCGCGCGCGAGCATAGGCGCTTTTTTATCCAGTGGCAGCCGCCGGATCTCGGCATTTGTCCCGGGCGGAAAATGCGTGTGTTGGTCGCTGAGGATGACTCGCCCGCAGCCGGGATGAAAATGCCGCGCCGAAGCGAACATGGTCTGGATGAAGCAATGCGGCTCGGTAACGGTGATGGTCGATGTCGTCTGGTGGATGCGCTGCATGGTCGCCGCGCTGACATCCATATAAAAGGCGACAAAAGTGATGCGTTCAGTCAAAGAGTCGCTCCAACTCGGGTAGCAAATCGGCTTTGAGTTCCATGCCGATGCCGGGCGTCTGCGGCGGTTGGATGCGCCCGTCCCGCACCGGAATGTCATCGCCAAAGCCGCCAAAAGGCTGGAAGACATGCGGGTAGGATTCGTTGCCATACAAGCCCAGCCCAGCCGCGATGTGCAGCGCGAACTGGTGCCCGCCGTGCGGGATGCAGCCCCGCGCCGACCAGCCATGCTCCGCCAGCATATCCAACGTGCGCAGGTATTCGACCAAGCCATAACTCAAGACCGGGTCCATCTGCAAGAAGTCGCGCTCGGGGCGCAAGCCGCCATAATGGATGAGGTTCTGCGCGTCTATGGTCGAAAACAGATTTTCGCCCGTAGCCAGCGGCAAGCTCGTAACGCTGGCCAGCGCGGCATTCAAGCGATAATCCAGCGGGTCGCCCGGTTCTTCGTACCAAAATAAATCGTAGGCTTCCAGCGCCTCGGCATAAGCAAGCGCCTGCTTAAGGCTGAAGCGCCCGTTGGCATCGACAGCCAGCGCGGCTGCTTCGCCAAGCACAGCCAGCGCGGCTTCAATGCGGCGGCAGTCTTCCGCCAGCGATGCGCCGCCAATCTTGATTTTGACCGTGTTGTAGCCCATGTCGAGGTAGCTTTTGACTTCGTCTTGCAGCGCGCCCAAGTCTTTGCCGGGGTAATAATAACCGCCCGCCGCATACACGAAGACATCTTCGTCAACCGCGCCGCCGCGGTAACGGTGTCCCAGCAGCCGATACAGCGGCAGCCCTTCGATCTTGGCGACCAAATCCCAAAGCGCCATATCCAGCACGCCCACCGCCACTGACCGTTCGCCATGCCCGCCCGGCTTCTCGTTTGCCATCATGATGTCCCAGGCTTTGGCGGGGTCGAAGCTCGCCCCATCGTCCGTCAATAGCGCGGCCGGCGGCGCATGGAGCAAACGCGGGATGAAGCGCTCGCGCAGTAGCCCGCTCTGGGAATAGCGTCCGTTGGAATTGAATCCATAGCCGATTAGCGGCTTGCCATCCCGAAGGATATCGCTGCGGATGCCCACCACCGAGACCGTCATCTGCGAAAAGTCGATGAAGGCATTGCGGATGTCGGACTTGATCGGCACAACCCGCTCGGCGATGGCGGTGATTTTCATGGCGCGCGCCCCCATTCCAGCGCGGTCTGCAAGTAAACGTTGCTCAGACGCCGCGGGCAAAGCTGATGCCGACGAAAGGATTTTCACGCGCGATATAGTCGTCCAGTATGGATGTATCGCGCTGGAAAAAACCCTGGGCGGCAGGGGCGCGGCTGTAGGCATGAATTGGCAAGCCACGCCGCGTCAGGATGTGTTTGGCGCTGGCGGGGAAGCCATGCGCGACCATCACATCGTAGAAAGCCAGCAACGCCTCTTGAGCCGCGACCCGCACTTCCGCCGGCAGCGACAAATCGCAGACCTGGGCGCATAGCTCAGGCGCGACAATCGGCATCCAGCCACAGAATCCACAGCCGCCCGCATCCATAGAAGCCGGCAGCATTCCCAAATTGGCTTGATAGATTTTGAGCGGGCTGCCGGCGCTGGCTGCAACTTTGGCGCGGAAAGCCTCCATCTGGCGGCTGGTCTCTTTCATGAAGAAATAACGACCGCTGGCTGCGGCGGCTCCTACTTCCGCTGGCATAAGCAGCCGGTGCTCTGGCTCGGGCAGTTCATAGATGCCCAGCCGCACATGCGTCGGCACGATATGCGCGATTTCTAACAGTTGCGCGCCCAGGTTGTCCGCGCTGGGCAGCAGTGAAAGCGCCACCACCACGACATCCGTGCCCTGTTCATAGATGCGCTGCAGGCTGCGCGCTTGCTCTGCTAATGTCGCGCCGAAGTTGCCGACTGTCGCCAGGGTCATGCTTCCACGCGGGCGCTGCGCGACATACTGCGCGACTCGGCGGCGTTCCGCGTCATCCAACAGCAGCACTTCACTGGCTTGCCCCAGCGCCAGGACGCCCGGCAAATCCAGCGCGGCATAGAAATCCAGCATAGCGCCCATCGCCTTCAGGTCGAGCTTGTCGTCCTCGTCAAAGGCGGTCAGCAGGATGGGCATCCCGCCATCGCGCAGGCAAAACTCTGGCATGGCAACTCTCCTTAGTCTTCGGGCGATGATGCCAAGAGTTTACCCGCAATAGGCAAATGAAAACAAAAGCCAATTTTCAGCGCGCCCAATTTTTGTATTTTTTGCAAGTTGGATAAGATATCTGTGGCTTCATTCCGACCCAGCCACAGTGGCCGCGTGGCGCATTGTTCCTAACCCCATACTGGAGGAAAGCTATGACTCGAAAAATGCTTTGTATGCTGCTTGTCGGGCTGCTATTGCTGCTCGGCGTGACGGGCGCGCTGGCGCAAGACCAGGAGTTGCGCATCGCTACCGGCTCGTCCGGTGTGGCCAACTTCAGCTTCCAAATCCTCTCGGCGGGTGGCGACCAGCAAAACTGGATTACTTTCCAGTCCGTGCCGCCGCTCTACTTTGATGTCGACTTCAACTTGCAGACTGGCTACTTCAACGACTGGTCAAAGAGCGATGACAGCAAGAGCTGGACGTTCACTGTCGACCCCGCCGCGCGCTGGTCGGATGGCGCATCCATCACCGCGCAGCAGGTCATTGACTCCTGGCAGGTGCAAGCCGCGCCATTGAACAGCGTCGGGCGCATCCGCACCTACCTGGGCAATGTGGTTGGCTTCGCCGATGCGCGCGAGATGGCGGCTGAAGATGCCATGACCGTCGAGGTCAGCGGTCTCTCCGCGCCCGATGAGTCGACTGTCGCGGTCGAGCTGGTGCTGCCCGACCCGATCTTCTTCTGGCGCATCGCTACCGCGCACATGGCAATCGCCCGCGCCGAAGATGTGCTCGAACATGGCTTCAACGAATTCTGGAAGCCGGAGAACAACCCCATCGTCAATGGTCCTTTCATCCTCACCAGCTTTGATGCCGACAACCAAACGGCGGAGATGACCCCCAACCCCGAATGGTGGAAGGATGGTCCGCTGCTGGACAAGGTCAGCTTCATGTTTGTAACCGACCAGACGACCGTCGGCGCGATGGCTTTGAATGACCAGATTGACGCCAGCCTGGCTGCGGCGCCGTCGGTGATGCGCGCGCAGATGCCCGATTACTTCCGCCAGTTTGACGCCATCGGCTTCAATACCTTCTGGATGCAGCCAACGCGCGAGCCGACCAGCGACCCCCATGTGCGCGAGGCTTTGATCAAATCGGTCGACTGGAACGCCGTCTTCCAAGCCGCCTTCCCGATCGAAGGCAGCGGCGTTATGACAACGCAGACCCTGGACGACATCGTAACCTGCCAGAACCCGGACGCGACCGGCTACCCCTATGATGTCGAAGCCGCGCAAGCCGCCCTCGCCGCATCCAGCTATGGCAGCGCCGAGAACTTGCCGAAACTGCGCGTAACCCCGCGCGGCAGCAACGAGTTCAACAACCGCGCGCTGACAGCCGTCATCGAATTCTGGCGGCAGAACCTGGGCATCGAAAATGTTGAGTTCCAGCAGGACCCCAACAGCTTCGGCGATGATTACGACAAGATCAACCTGAGCCGCGACGATGTGGTCATCCGCTTCCCCGATGCCGCTACCTATATGTGGGCGGCTGGGCACTCGGCGGGACCGGTTGCCGGCAGTTCCATGCTCGGCGGCTATTACAACGAAGCGCTGGAGGCGGCGGTCGACGAAGCGCTGACCCTGGCACCCGATGACCCGCGGCGCTGTGAGCTGGCGCTCGAGGCGCAGGAGCACTACGAGGGCGACTATGTCATCATGCACTTCGGCAAGCCGCTGCGCACCGCCAATGCCCGCGAACATGTCAAAGAATACTACAGCGGTCCCGATGTGAGCGTCATCGAACCCTGGAAGATCTACATCGAACGGATGTAAGCGGGAAAGCAATCCCTTTCACCAGAAAGGATTGCAGGGGCGGCACTTGCGTCGCCCGTCAATATCCTCTTTTCAGCAGTGGGCGGCCCAAGGGTCGCCCCTACATGCAGCGGAAGTCAGTCGCAAGCTGAAAGACACTAGGAATCCGCTATGGCAACCTTCCTGCTAATTCGCCTCTTGCGCTGGTCGGTTGGGCTGCTGCTCATCCTCTTCATCGCCTATGCCATGATGTATTACGGCGCGGGCGACCCCATCCGCATGATGTTCATACAAGGCGAAGACTTCGACAGCGAAGACGAAGTTGTCATGCTGGCGCTGCGCAAGAAGTACGGCTTGGACGACCCCTTCCTGGTGCAATTCGGCAATTACCTGAACAACTTGCTGCAAGGCGATTGGGGTCGCTCGATCCGCTTGCAGGTCGACCGTCCGGTGCTGGAGATCGTGCAATTCCGCCTGCCGATTTCCATGCAACTGGGCTTCGCCGCGACTGTCATCGGCGCGGTGGCGGGCATTGGCTTGGGCATACTCTCCGCGCTATATCACAATCGCTGGCAAGACCGGCTGACGATCAGCAGCGTCTTGTTCATCAACGGGATTCCGTCCTTTGTCATCGTGCCGATGCTGCTGTACCTGCTGGTATTGGAGCTTAAATTGATTGATGTGCCTTATGGCTGGCATGGCGTATTTCATGTTGACGCCATGTTGCCCATCGCGGTCATATCGATCGGCGTCCTGCCTATCGTCGTCCGCCAGACGCGCTCCGCCATGCTGGAGGTCAAGAGCCAGCTCTATGTGCGCACCGCGCGCGCCAAAGGCATGCCGGAATCACGCATTATCCTGCGGCACATGCTGCGCCCGGTCTTGACGCCGGTGGCGACCACGTTGGGCCTCATCATGATCAGCCTCATCAACGGCTCGCTATTTGTGGAATATATCTTGAATATCCAGGGTTTCGGCTTGTTAACCATCGAAGGCATCAAAAAGGTCGATTATCCCATCATCATGGCGGTGGTGGTCGTCGGCACTTTGATCATTTTTGTGAGCAACTTTTTGGTCGATATCATTTATCCCATCCTGGATCCGCGGGTGCGGGCGCAATGACAGGCGCGGCGGCAGGGGCAAGGGTCTCGCGAGTCGTCGATGACGGCAGCATTACCATTGGCGAACAACGCAACCTGTGGCAAGACGCGGCGCGGCGCTTCCGCAGGAATTGGCTGGCTGTCGGCGGGTTGGTGGTGGTGGCCTGCTTCCTCGTGCTCGCTACGATTGGCCCGCGAATCGCGCCTTACGACTTCCTCGAACAAAACATAATGAAAGCCTTCCAGGGTCCATCGGCAGAGCACTTCCTGGGCACGGACGACCTGGGGCGCGATATCTTCAGCCGTATGCTGCATGGCGCGCGCACCGCCGCATTGGTCGCCTTCTCCACCACCGCCATCAGCCTCTTTATCGGTGCCCTGGTCGGGGCTTGGTCGGGCATTCGCGGCGGGCTGGCGGACGAATTCCTGATGTGGATCAGCGATTTGATCCAAGCCATGCCCGGCTTGCTGCTGGTCATCCTCATCAACACCACCCTGCGCCGCCCAATTGTCAACTGGTTCGACACCCTATACGAGCAGACCAGGAATCCCTTCTTTCTGAATACATTGTGGCTGGATTATGCGCTGGTCTTCAGCGCGCTAGCTTTGATTGGCTGGCCCGGGCTGGCGCGCCTCGTCCGCGGGCAGGTACTGAGCATCAACGAAGAAGATTATGTGCTGGCGGCGCGGGCGCTTGGCGCATCAGAATGGCATATCATGCTGCGGCATGTCATCCCTAACGCGCTGGGACCCTTGATTGTGGCGGTGACAGCGGGTATGGGCGGCGCTATATTTCTCGAAGCTGGCTTGAGCTTTCTGGGCATCGGCATCCAGCCACCCAACGCCAGTTGGGGCTCCATGCTGGAAGAAGGGCGGCGCTATTGGCAGATCTTCCCGCATTTGATGCTCATCCCAGCCGTGACAATCGGTATTGTCCAGGTGGCATTCGTCTTCCTGGGCGATGGCTTGAACGACGCCCTTGACCCGCGCCGCACTACCTGAGCAGGCGCGTATGGAAACTGCCAACACAGAGGAATGGCGTAGAGGCGAGGCGGCGAGGTGCCCGCAACGCATTGATTTGCAGGGACGAGCCAAAGATAATCATGCAACGAGAGGAAGGGATTCATGTTCAATAAACCCTGGACGGGCGTGCTACCAGCCACGCTCTGCCCATTCAACAGCGACGACTCGCTAGACGAAAGCGGCTTGCGCGACTATGTGCGCTACCTGGCATCAGTGGACGGCGTGACGGGCTTGGTCTGCAACGGACATACCGGCGAGGTTATGTCCTTGCGCAATCACGAACGTGCCCGCGTAACCCAGATCATCGCCGAAACAGTCGGCGACCACGTCAAGGTTGTCTCCGGCGTCTGCGCCGAGGGCAGCGATGAAGCCATTGCCCAGGCGCTGGCTGCCAAAGAAGTCGGCGCGGATGCCATCCTGCTGATGCCGCCGCACCACTGGCTGCGCTTCGGACGCACCAGCGAAACCGCCGTCGGTTACTTCCAGGATGTGGCGGAAGGGGCGGATATCGACATCATTGTGCATCAATACCCCGCCTGGACGAAAGCGGGTTACAGCCTGGCGGAGATGCTGGAGATGACCAAGATCGAGCGCGTCGTCAGCATAAAAATGGGCACGCGCGAGATGTCCCGCTGGGCTTATGACTATCGCAACCTCAAACAAGCCGCGCCCGATGTCAGCATCATCAGTTGCCAGGACGAGTACCTGCTGGTTACGCTCTTGGATGGGGCGGATGGCGCGCTGGTCGGTTTTGCCGGCTTCGTGCCTGAGCTGATTACAGCATTGGTACGCGCGGCGCTTTCGGGCGACCTGGAACAAGCCAATTTCCTGCAAGACAAGGTGCGCCCGCTTTCGCAAATCGTCTACCGCTTCGGCGAGCCTTCCAGCGATGCGCACCAGCGGATGAAATGCGCCATGACCTTGCTGGGCAAGTTCCCGTCCATGCACATGCGCCGCCCGCTGCGCCCGCTGCCACCGGCAGAAATCGCGCGCATCGCCCAAGAGCTGGAAGCGGCGGGCTTCGAAGTAGTAGCGAAGGCAGTTGCTTGAATGGTGCGTGGCCGCAGCTACCCGTCCGAGGCGCGCGTATTCCATGACGACAGAACGGGCGCGCGTATCCGCCAGGTTACCGACCAACCCAGCATCCATCATCATCCCTTCTTCTTCGTGCCCGCTTATGATGATGCCATGGCGCGGCTGGTCTTCGTCAGCCACCGCAGCGGACGCCCGGAAATCCACGCCGAAGACCGCGCCACCGGCAATATCGTGCAACTGACCGAGCGCGCCGGGCTGGCTGAGTATTCTGTTTACCCGTCTCACGATGGGCGCTGGGTCTATTTCACCGCCGGAACGGGCGCCTACCGCATCGACACAGAAACGTTGCGCGAAGAGCAACTGCTTGATTTTGACGACGCGCGCCTACGCGAGTCGGGCATGGTCGCTGATGCCATGGGCACCACCGCGCTCAGCTTTGATGACCGCTATTGGGCGCTACGTTTCAGTCAAGGCGGGCGCGCCAACCTGGTCATCATCGATACCAACAGCGGCGCGAGCGAAGTCATCCTGCAACGAGACACAATCGCCCATTTGATGTTCTGCCCCGACGACAGCGACCTGCTCTATTACGCGGGTCCTTTGACAGACCGCGTTTGGATCATTCAGCGCGATGGCAGCGGCAACCGGCGGCTCTATCAGCGGCAACCCGGCGAATGGATCACGCATGAGGTGTGGATCCCCGGCACGCGCGAATTGGCTTTTGTGGATTGGAACAAAGGCATCCGCGCCATCCAAGTCGATACCGGCGCGGAGCGGCGCGTCACTTCATTCAACGCCTGGCACGCCATCTGCAATCCAACTGGCACGTTGATGGCGGCGGATACCAACTTCCCCGATATCGGCCTCCAACTATTCAATCCGCGCGATGGGCTTGGCGAACCCATGACGCTTTGTCATCCCCAAGCCAGCAACGCAGGCGCGCACTGGGCGGGCGCTTTTCCCTATGAGCAGGGTCCTATCGCCGTTTATGCGCCCCAGCACACACATCCGCATCCGTCGTTTTCGCCCGATAGCCAGCGCGTCGTCTTCACCAGCGACAGAACTGGCATGGCGCAAGTCTATGAAGTAGAAATACCGCGGCAGATGCAGCTTGGAGAGGGCTAGCTGCCCATGAGGCGTTCAATTAGCGCCAATTGCAGGTTATGAAGGTGTATGATGAGCCCGCCGAGCAAGCCGATTATGACGATGGCAACGCGATACAGGTCAGACTTTGTGGCAGTATGCTTGGACCGTTCCTCCAGCATCGCAATTCGCCCGTCGGTCGTCAAATTTGTATTTGGAGCCATTTGTTGCTGCCCAATTTGCGATTCGAGCGTGGCCATTTGCCGCCCCCTTGGCTTCGATGCGCATCCATTGGCACAAATAATGTAACCTGCCAGCCAGTATCTGTCAACAGTAGCGAGTCAATACCGACTCGAAGGAAGAGCAGCCTTGCACATAGACAGCGCAACACACAAAACGATCTCACCTCTAGCCGAACCACTCTCCGTCGCCCTCATCGGCACGGGCAATCGGTCCAAGACGACCTACCGACCGCTCTTTGATTATCTGAAGCCTTGGATACGCATCACGGCTGTGTGTGACCCCGTGCGCGAATCAGCCGATGCCTTCGCCGAGGACCTAGGCGTGCCGGCTTTTTATGACCTGCATGAACTCATCCGCGCGCGACCTATGGAAGCGGCTTTTGTGGTCAGCCCCATACCTTCGCACCACAGCATCTGCTGCACCTTGCTGGCGCATGGCGTACCGGTCAATGTCGAGACGAGTATGTGCAACCTGCTGCTGCAAGCGCAGGAGATGGTGGCGGCGGCGCGGCGGCACAAGACCATCCTGCGCATCGCCGAAAACTTCTTCCGCTTCCCTTTCGACCGCATGATGAAAGTAATCGCGGCGGACGGCTTCATCGGCGAGGTCAAGCGCTTGACCTGCTGGCATGACCACACCGGCTTCCACAACAATTCCCGCTGGATCCATTTCTTTGGCGCGCAGCCGCTGGCAGTCCAAGCCATCACCCACGAAATGCCGACAGTCGGGCATTATCAACTGGCGCATCGTTATCACGAGACAGAGAAATATCGGGCGCATTTCTATTGGTTTCCCGATGATGCGCTTGTAGTCGACCATGCCGGCAACATCAAGAGCATGCTGGGGCGCTATCCACGACCAGGCTATACCGAGCTGGCGGGCGCGCGCGGAGCCATCGTGCAGCAGGCGGCGGCTGGCTGGCATGGGCAAGGCGAAGTGCGCTACTGCACGGACGCGGCTTTGGCAAATGGCGGACGCCACGATTTGAGCTACCCGATCGTGCATGTGGGCGATGGGCGTGACTGGCTGTCTTCGCATGTTGACCTGCCGGACAGGCGCATCGAGGTTGTGAACCCGTATCGGCTGGGGGCGAGCGCCTACCACCGCCGCAACTATTACAGCGCCGCGGTCATCGGGCATATTGTCGATTTTGCCGAGGCCGTGCGTGGCATACGCGAATCCGAATATACCGACGAAGACGCGCTGATGGCGATGATGATGGAAGTCGCCACCCGTGAATCAACGCTGCAAAATGGCAAACGACTGCAACTGCCTTTGACAGGCGAGCTGGAATCAGAAGTGGCGCTGCGGGCGAGCCTGCGCGAAGAATATGGCGTCGACCCGCTGGATATCGAGGCTATGCTGGCGATAAGCTACCCGCGACCCTAGCCAGATGGGTAGCTCCACGCTCAACATCACGTTAGACCGCGACAGCGCAACGCCGATTTACCGCCAGTTGATCGCGCAGATCCGCAGCTTGATCGAGAGTGGCGAGCTGCCCGCCGGCGCTCGTCTGCCCGCCAGCCGCTCGCTCGCCCGCCAGCAAGGCATCAGCCGCATCAGCGTCGTCAATGCCTACCGGGAATTGCGCGGCGCGGGTTTGCTGCACAGCCATGCAGGCAAAGGCACTTTCGTCGCGCGCCAGAGGTCTGCCAGCGCCATACTACGCTCGCCACTGCCCGAGCCGAGCCAGCGCGCCCCCGCCCTGCGCCACATGCTGCGGAAAGACCGCGAAGGCATCATCGATTTCAGCGGCGGCACGCCACCCACCGAGTTCTTCCCGGTGCGTTACTTGCAGGACGCCATCAACCAAGTCATCGACCGCGATGGCGCGGAGGCTTTGTCCTACGAAGCTGCCGAAGGCTATCTGCCGCTGCGCAGCGCCGTGCGCGACTATGTGCAGGCGATTGGCATTCGCTGCCGCTACCAGGATGTGCTCATCACCGGCGGCGCGCAGCAAGCCATTGACCTCGTCCTGCAATCGCTGATGCAGCCCGGCGAAACCCTGCTGACCGCCGACCCGACCTACCTGGGCATCATCGATATCGCCCAGGCGCGGCGCGTGCGCATCCATGGCTTGCCCGTCGATGACCAAGGCATCCGCATCGACGCGCTGGAGCAAGCCTGCCGCGACTTGCAGCCACGCCTCATCTATGTCATGCCCAGCTACCAAAACCCGACCGGCCACTTGATGCCCCTGCACCGCCGCCGACAACTGGTGCGGCTCGCGGCTCGGCTGCGCATCCCCGTCCTGGAAGACGAGGTCTACCGCGAATTCCGCTTTGATGGCGAGGCGCTGCCACCGTTGAAGGCGCTGGACGAAAGCGGCGTAGTCATCCACACCAACGCCTTCACCAAAGTGCTGCTGCCGGGCGTGCGTATCGGCTATCTGGTGGCGGATGGCGCATGGCATGAGCGGCTGGCGCGCGTCAAGCAAGCGGCGGATATCTCGACATCGGGCTTGAACCAACGCGCGATCCACTTGCTGTTGGAGCGGGGCGTGCTGGGCAAGCAGCTAGAGCGCAACCGACTGGAGCTGCTGCGGCGGCGGGGGGTGGCATTGGCGGCTGCCCAGCGGCATTTTCCTGCTGGCGCGCGTTGGGTCTCGCCGCGGGGCGGTTTGTATCTGTGGGTGGAGCTGCCCGGCGGCAGGACCCAGCGCAGCCGACACCTTGGAAGCGGCGCTGGCGCGAGGAGCGGCTTTTGCGCCGGGCGAGCAATTCTCGACGCGTGGCAAACATCAGCATGCGCTGCGGCTGAACTTTGGCGTACATCCACCGGCATTAATTGAAGAGGGCTTTCTTCGCATCGGCGCGGCATGGCGGGGCTTGGCGGGGGACTTATAGCCTTATTCACCACAGAGGGCACTGAGAAATCACTCAATTGGAAAGCCAGGTATCGCCGCGTCGATCGCCGCCATAAGCCGCCGGGTCTCGGACAGGGCGACGATGATTTTCTGGTAATGCGTCAGGTCATCGTAAGCGAGCTTGCGGCCGCGGCGGTCTTTGAGCCACTTCTCCGCCACGCGGTAGCCGCCAATATGGAAGTCCCAGATCTCGGGGGCGACGCCGCCGAAGCATTGCGTCTTGTTGATGTAGACGCGCTGCCTGACATCATCGTACTTGGGGTAGCCGCGCGACTTCATTGTCGCCTTCGATATCGAATGTGGTGACAAAGTTTGACAGCTTCGACGATTTCATCAGGTGCAGGTCGACCAACTCCGCGCCCAGTTTGACGAGCGCCGCGAACAAACCCACATCCGCCGTCAAGGGCAAGCGGGGAAAGTCGATTTTGAGGAACTCGGCATAGCGCTCGCGGTAAGTCGGGCTGTGGAAGATGGCGTAAGCGTAGAAGAAGATGTCTTCGGGACCGAACCAGTCACCCCCCTCAGTCCCCCCATTGCAATGAGGGGAAGCCGCATCCGCGAAAGCGCTAGGGGGATGATCGTTGCGATGACCTGCCGCGTTATCGGTGGCGCTCCCCTCTCCAATGCCTTGGGGAGGGGCTGGGGGCGGGGTTAGAAAAGCGCTGCCCTCGGTGACGAAGCGCAGACCCAGCCTGGCTTCCATTTCGCTGACGAAGGCGCGGCTGAGGTTGGGGCGGCGGCCCTTGTGGCTTAGGCGGAATTCGAGGTAGTCAGTCAGAATCAGATTGCCATGCGCCAGGTAGCGCTTGATTTGCTGTGATTTTTCGGTTCGGCTCAACTGGTTGCCGATGTCTTTGGCTTCGACGATGCCAATCGGCACATTGCCCGGTTGCCGCAAGACGACGAAATCTGGCATGCCGATTTCTGTGCGCGCTGGATCATTCACGGCTTGCAGGCTGCCGTTGGTGGATTCCAGCAATCGCTTAAGCGCCGGACGGTAGGCGTGTTCGCCCGCCATGCTGGTCTTGTATTCAGCCTGTATTTCACTGAGATAATCGCGAACGGCGCTCATGCTCTTTTACCCCTCTCCCACACAAGAGGATGCAGGGAGTTTGCAACCCAGACTCTTCTGTCATCTGGAATGCTTAAAACCTACCGCCGCAGCAGCAAATTCACCATGCCCATGCCTGCCAGCAGACGCGCCGTTTCGCGCTCAATCAGCGCCGCTCGCCCCCCCAGTCCGCGGGCCGCGTCCAGGACCGCGGTCGGCGCGTGCCCGAAGGCTTGCAACGCGCTCGGATTGTATTCCATCACCAGAGCCAAATCGGGCGAACGGCGAATGGCCCGCCGCATCCCGCGTAGCGCAGTCAGCTCCGCGCCTTCGATGTCCATCTTTATAATGTCGACGCGGTCGATGCCCCATTCAGCCAAGCAGTCGTCGATGGCGATAGCGCGGACGCGGTATGTTTGCGGCTCGAAGCCTGCCAAGACACGCGGCGCTACATCGTCCGCGCCCATTTGCGCCTGCTGCTGACGCGCTAGCGTTTCGTCATAATGCAGCGAGCTACTGGCCGACATCATCAGGTAATCGTGGAGTTCGGCGCTGCCGGGCTTGTCGGCGACCGCGAGTTGCAGGGC
>VXNO01000168.1 GCA_009840575.1 Chloroflexota bacterium
GATGTCATCCGCAGCCTGGACGATCCGTTGGCCGACGAAGGCGGCTTGAGCATCGTGCGCGGCAACCTGGCTCCCGATGGCGCGGTCATCAAACACGCCGCCGCCAGCCCGTCCCTGCTGCGGCATCGCGGTCCCGCCTTGGTCTTCGCCGATGTCGCCGACCTGCAAGCACGCATCCACGACCCCGACCTGCCGGTAAATCCCGACCATGTGCTGGTGCTGCAAAACAGCGGTCCCATCGGCGGGACTGGCATGCCCGAAGTCGGCAACCTGCCCATTCCGCAGAAGCTGCTCAAGCAGGGCGTTCGAGATATGCTGCGCCTGTCCGACGCGCGTATGAGCGGCACGAGCTATGGCACGATTGTGCTGCACATCGCCCCCGAAGCCGCGCTGGGCGGTCCGCTGGCGCTGGTGCGTGATGGCGATGAGATCGAGCTGGATGTGGCGGCGCGGCGCTTGCATATTTATGTCGATGCTGCCGAACTCGCCGGAAGGCGGGCGGAATGGAGGCCTCCACAGCCAGCCCACACGCGCGGTTATGGGCAGCTCTACCTGCGGCATGTCAACCAAGCGCCGCTGGGTTGCGACTTTGACTTTCTGCGCGGGCGGTCGCCGGCGGGCGCGGTGGAACAGCCGAAGTTTTGAGCTCTTGCTTGCTACAGTTTAGCCAAAGCGCGAATACGCAAAGGGCTTCAGCAAGTCCGGGCGCTGTCCGCTTAGAAGCCACTCCGCCATCAGCATCGCCACCGCCGGCGCGATCGCCCAGCCATGCCCCGACCAGCCGACGCCCACCAGCATATTGCTCGCGTCGGGCAGATAATCAATGATAGGGATGCCGTCTATGCAGACCGTTTCGGCGCGGTCGGTATACACTTCATCCACCGCCAAGCCCGCCAGCGACGGATAGACCGCCAGCGCTTCCTGCCGATTGCCCTCGACCTGCTCGGCGACAGGCAGTCCACGACCCGTTGCTTCGTCCCAGCGTCCGCGCCAGCCGCCCGATATCATCACGCGGCCATCCGGCAGCGGTTTGATTGCCAGGGTGCGGTGCGCGTGGCCAATGAGGCGGGTCATTGGTGGCGGCTCACCCGCTTCCAGCGCCAGCACCTGCGGCAGTATGCGCCATATCGGCAATTGCACAGCCAAGTGATGTCGAACGAAGTCGGCGATGTGCGCGTTGGATAGCAGGACTAGCTGCTGCTCGACTGGGAAGTCGGCTTGTTCGCTAGCGACCTCGGCAGTGACGCCGCGCACGCGCCCCTTGTCTAGCTGCATTTTAATGACCCGCGCGCCTTCGATGATGTCCGCGCCGGCAGCTTGGGCGGCAGTCGCCATCGAGCGTGTGGTCTGGCTGTGGTCAGCGACGCCATCGCTTGGGCAATAGATCGCCGCGATGACCTTGTCGCTGAGCTTGGGCTCCAGTTCGCGCAGCTTGTCCGCATCCAGCAGTTGGCTGTGTATGCCTTGTCGATTTTGCAGCCAGACTTGCGCCGGTGCGCGCGCCAGGTCGGTCTCGCGTTCGATGAGGCGCAGGTGTCCCAAGCGCCGATAGCCGGTTTCGCCGCCGATGTCCTCGCGCAGGCGCTGCCATAGCGGGTAAGCCATGCGCATCAACGGCAACTCGCGCAGGTCGCGTCCATTGGCGCGCACGCCGCGTTCGCCCAAGCCGCCGGATGCGCCGCTGGCAATCGTCCTGGCTTCCAACAGCCGCGTCGATGCGCCACGTTTAGCCAGTTGCCAGGCGACCGCGCAGCCATAGATGCCGCCGCCAACGATGAGATAGTCGCTCATGCTAGGCTGGCATCCCCCGACCTCCAAGGATGAATCGGGCGAGTCTCCGCTCGTCTCTACTACCGAAAATGCCGACACCGCCTTGGCATTTGCCCCCTGACTTGTCGGGGGGACTGAGGGAGGTTACCAGTCCAACTCCCCATTCGCCAAGCCAGCCGGCAGCGCCAACGGTTGCGCGGGCGAGCTTCCGATATCGATATGCCGTCCCTGCGCCGCTGATTCTTCCAAGGCCTGCATGATATCCAGCACATGAAAAGCCAGCTCGCCACTGGCGCGGTGCGGACGCCCGGACTGGATCGCGTAGGCCATATCGGCCACGCCCGCGCCCCGCCCGATATTGGCAGTGTGCGTCAGTGGGATGCCCTCCCAAGCCAGCGGCACGCCCCATTCGCGCTTGGCATGTTGGTCGACCATAATAACTTCGCCATCAAAGCGGTTGGGGTCGGGCACGGTCATGGAGCCGGTTTCACCGTGAATCTCGATGTACGGCAGGTGATGCCCCCAGGTATCAAAGCTGGTTATGACGGTGGCGATTGCGCCGCTGGCAAATTCCAGCGTGCCAGCGATATGCGTATTGACCTCGACCGGCAGCCGCTGCCCCATCAATGCCTCGCTGGTGGCGATGCGCTCGGGGAAGGTCTTGGCGGCGCTGCCAGCCACCCGCGCCACGGGTCCCATCAGGTTGATGAGGGCGGTCAGGTAATACGGGCCCATATCAAAGAGCGGTCCGCCGCCAGCGAGGTAATAGAAGCCGGCGTTGGGGTGCCAGCTTTCGGGCCCATGGCTGAGGAAGAAGGCGGTCGCCGCCACAGGACGGCCGATGCGGCCATCGTCAATGGCTTTGCGAGCGGTCTGTCCGCCGCCACCTAGGAAAGTATCGGGCGCGCAGCCCATGCGCAAGCCAGTCGCCCGCGCCGCCGCCATGATTCGCGCGCCATCGTCCCGGTTCAGCGCCAGCGGTTTTTCGCTGTAGGCGTGTTTGCCCGCCTGCAGAATCTGTAACGATACTTCGGCATGGGCGGCGGGGATAGTCAGGTTGATGACGATGTCGATGTCTTCGCGTGCCAGCATGTCATCGACGCTGTGGGCGCTCAGCCCGTGCTGGTCGGCAAATGCCTGCGCGCGCTCAACCAGGATGTCGGCGCAGGCGCTCAGCTTGATGACATCAAAAGGCGCGCAGCCACGGATATACGCCGGCGCGATATTGCCCGTGCCGATGATGCCGACATTCAGTGTTTGCATGGAAACTCCTTTTCCAATGTGCCGCCCTAGCGCATGAATTGCGGGATGTTGCCGCGCACCATGGGCGGGTTGCCGACCGGGCGCGCCCAGTTGATGGCGTTAGCGAGGACCTGATGCACAATGGGCATGTGAAAAATCGGATAAGTCTCGTGCCCAGGTCGGAAATAAAAGACCTTGCCTTGCCCGCGCTGATAGCAGCAGCCGCTGCGGAAGACCTCGCCGCCCTCGAACCAACTGACGAAGACCAGCGCGTCGGGCGGGGGGATATCGAAGTGCTCGCCATACATCTCGGCTTCGGGCATTTCGATGTATTCGGGCAAGCCAGCGCAGATGGGATGCGCGGGGTCGACCACCCAGATACGTTCTTTTTCATCGGCTTCGCGCCATTTCAACATGCAGCCAGTGCCCATCAGCCGGCGGAAGATCTTCGAGAGATGCCCGGAATGCAGCACAATTAAGCCCATGCCGTTCAAGACCCGCTCCTGCACGCGGTCTACAATCTCATCGCTGACTTCTTCATGCGCAATATGCCCCCACCAGGTGAGCACATCGGTCTCGTCCAGCACCGCCTGCGTCAGCCCATGCTCGGGTTCGTCGAGCGTGGCGGTTTTGATGTCGAAGCCGTGCGGAGCCAGCCCCGCCGCCAGCGCCTGGTGCATGCCATCGGGATAAATCCCCGCGACTTTGTCATTGTGATGTTCGTGTCGATATTCGTGCCAAATGGTAACGCGCAGGGGGTTCATGGGGTCTGCCTTTCTTTGTTGCTTGCTGCTTCTTTGTAGGGGGAATTATGCACGCAAGGGGTGGAATTGCAATTGCAGTCTTGTGGAGAGGCGCTTATTCCAGGTTGACTTGGCGATAAACCTCGCGCAAGGGCAATTCGCAGCCCAGCGCTTCAATCTCCACCGTTTCATCCAGTCCCTGCCAGGCTTGGTAGCGCCAGTCGTTGTCGTGGCGATTGTAGGCTTCAATCATGGGCTTATCCTGTGAAATCAGCAGGTAGCTTTGTAGCGATTCCAGTTGCAGGCATAGTTCTTTCTTTCGTCCGCGATCCATAACTTCCGTGCTTGGCGATAGGGTTTCAAGGACGACCAGTGGGGCTTTGAAGTAGCATTGCTCGCAGCGGAAATGCTCGGGCGGCAACCCGGCAAACAGCATAAAATCTGGATAGACGAAGGTCGACTCAGGGTCAATTTGCAGGCACGCCCGGCTACCCAGCGCGGTAAAGTCCCTTGCCTCGCCCATCTGATAGTGAACCATTAAGTTGACACTTATGAGCCCGTGTCGACGGCCCGCGCCAAGCATGACTCAGACGCGCTTGTCAATCAATTCGTTCTTGAACTCTTGCGCGCTTTCCCAAGCGAGATACTCGTCCGCGCTCCACAGTTTGTCAGGCGAATAAGGCTTCACGAACATGTTGTCCGCCCTTTACCGCCGCGCCTTGATGCCCGCCATCGCCTCCAGCGCGCGGATGATGCTGTGGTTGCCATCGCCGCCATGCCCCTGGGCCTGGAGGGTGCGGTACAGGTTGAAGCAGAGCGCCGTGGCGATGACCGGAACGCCTAGTTCATCCGCCGCGCCCAGCACCAGCCGCAGGTCTTTCTGCTGCAAATCAATGGAAAAACCCGGCTGCCAATAATCGTCTATCACCTGCGGGCCGCGGTTTGCCAGCATCCAACTGCCCGCCGCGCCACCCGTAACCGCGCTCAGCATCTTCTCCAGGTCGACGCCGCCGGCTTTGGCGAAGAGCAAGGCTTCGCTGGCTGCCAGCATATTCACCACGCAGAGAATCTGGTTGGACAGCTTGACCGTCTGCCCGGCGCCCTGCTCGCCGACATGGGTGATGGTGCTGCCCATGGCTTTGAAGCAGGGCATCGCCCGCGCCACATCGCTTTCGCCGCCGCCGATCATGATGCTGAGCGTGCCATTCGCCGCGCCTTCGCTGCCACCGCTGATGGGCGCATCCAGCATAGCCACGCCGCGGGCATTCAACTGCCGCGCGATTTCGACCGTGTTGACCGGATTGATGGTGCTCATATCGATGACCAGGTCGCCCGCCGCCGCGCCATGGATGACGCCGTCTTCGCCCAAGATGACCTGCTCGACATCGGGCGTGTCGCTGACGCAGGTGATGATGATGTCGCTCCTGGCGGCGACTTCGCTGGGGGAGCTGGCTGCCTTTGCGCCGCGCTCAATGAAAGAGGTCATGCGGCTGGCGGTGCGATTCCAGATAGTGAGCGTGAAGCCGGCGCGCAGCAAATTGTCAACCATGCCGCGCCCCATAATGCCCAAGCCGATGAAGCCGATCGATTCGCTCATTGTGGTTTCCCTTGGAATAGGTGGTGGATGCGCGCCAATTCTACCAGCAGAGGGTGCAGGCGGCACAGAGGCAAGGCTTGTCAATCACCGAACTTGCGCTACCATTAGAACATAAGAGTGAGTGCAGATATTGCTCTAGTCACCCCAATTTGATTTTCCGCTAGAGAATCGCGCATTTGTATGCCAGAACCCAACTTCAAAAACCGCACGCTCTATCACGGTGACAACCTCGACTTCCTGCGCGGGATGAACAGCGAGACCGTGCACCTCATCGCCACCGACCCGCCTTTCAACAAGAACCGCGACTTCCACGCCACGCCCGACAGCCTGGCCTCTGGCGCGCGCTTCAAAGATCGCTGGAGCTGGGACAAAGATGTGCACGAAGAATGGACGGACAGCATCCAGGACGATTGGCCCGCCGTCTGGGAAGTCATCGACATGGCGAACCGAACCTGGAATCCAAAGCGCGTCCAGCTCAAGACGGGCGACTATGCGTATCGCAGCGGCATGGGCGCGTTCCTGTGCTGGTTGGGCGTGCGCCTGCTGGAGATGCATCGCGTCTTGCGGGAGGACGGCAGTATCTACCTGCATATTGACCATACGGCGCATGCCTATGTGAAGTGCATGATGGACGGGGTTTTTAGTGTCAAGAATTTTCAGAATGAACTTGTATGGTATTACAGCGGCGGCGGAGCATCTAAACGAAGGTTTGCTCGCAAGCATGATAGCATCCTCTTTTATACTAAGTCGAAAGCATGGACATTCAACGTGGATGCTATCCGCGTACCACACAAGTGGGTTGCAGGCCAGAAACGAGCAGACGGTTCACAAAGGGACTACACGAAAGGAAAGCTCCCTGATGATGTAATTGAATTGCATTCACTTATGCCTTGGTCAAAAGAACGCACCGGCTACCCCACGCAGAAGCCGCTGTCCCTCTACCGCCGCTTCATTGCAGCCTCTTCAAATGAAGGCGACGTCGTACTTGATCCCTTTTGTGGCTGCGCGACCACGCCTGTCGCCGCCGAGCAGTTGGGGCGGCAATGGGTGGGCATGGATATCTGGGACAAGGCGCATGGCACCGTGCTGAGCCGCCTGGCGGAAGAGGGCATGCTCACCGAAGATAAGCAGCCGCTGCAATTCTGGACGAAGCGCGTCCATTACGAAACCGCCCCGCCCGCGCGAACTGACGACAACAGCATGGCCGCGCCCAGCCTCAAGCTCAAGTCGCCGCGCCCGGTTGCGCCATGGCAAAAGCTGAGCCACAAACAGATGGTGCGCATATTGGCTTTCGCGCAGCAATCCAGCGATCGCGTCATCTGCGCCGGCTGTGGCCGCGTGCTCGAGGGCGAGTTCATGCAGCTTGACCACATCACACCCAAAGCCGAGGGCGGCGAGAATCACATTCTCAATCGCGTGCTGCTCTGCGGACCATGCAACCGCCGCAAGCGCAACTATCTTACGTTGGCTGGTCTGCGCCGCGAGAACAAGAAGAAGGCGGTCGGCTGGATGAAAGACGAGAGCCTGGCGAAGCTGGCGCAGGCGCACGCGCGCTCCCAAGCCGAATGGCTGCGTGATAATTTTGACAGTGAAGACTGTCAGCGGCTCATCAAGGGCTAGT
>VXNO01000092.1 GCA_009840575.1 Chloroflexota bacterium
TACCTGTACTTACTGAGGGTTGTTGTAGAGGCGCGGCGGCGACTCGCCCGTTGCGCTTATCTGCTGTCTACTTGGGGAAGATATCCGCGACTTCAACCTCGAAGCCAGGCAGGATATCCGCGGCGGAGAGCTTGTCGCCCTCGCGGTGGATTTTTGCGCCCTCGCTGGTATGCGCATCCACCTCGCGCAGGTCGGGATGCACGATCCATACTTGCCGGCAGCCGGCTTGCAGCAGTTGGTTGATCTTGAGACGGATATCAGTCATGGTGTTGCTGGGTGACATAATCTCGATCGCCAGGTCGGGCGCGCCTTCCATGAATACTGTTGGCAAGGTGCCTTGAGCCTTTTCGCTGCTGATGAAGGCAATGTCGATGCCGCGCACGGAGTCTCTTCCATAGGGATTTCGCTCCAGAATGAAACCGGCATCGCCGCCGGTAACACGACCCAATCCATGCGCCATCACGAAACTGCGCAAGGGTCCGCCGAGCGCGAACAATATCTCGCCATGTTGTGGGCTTGTCAGTGGCATCGTAACAATCTCTCCTTCGACGAGTTCAACGGCGCAGTCGGCATATTCGGGGGAGTTGGCGATTTCCAGAATGTTGTCAGCGGTGACGGCTTGCCTCAGTACAGTCATGGGGATTGCTTCCTCGTCTCGTCTGCTGCAAGCCTATTGTAGCGCAAGAAAAATGACGAATTGCGGAGGGAAATCGAAGGTAGCTGCGGAACATAAGCCATAAAGACATATTTCGGCTTTTGCGCCGGGGCGCGCTTTGTGGTCAAATGCAGCCGATAGCCAAACGCAGGATATTCCCCCTATGAGAATCGACCGTGTTCGCGCCCTGCATGTCCGCGGGCAGTGGGATTATCACGAGCCCCTCGCCGAAGCCCACCTCGCTCGCCCAGCCGCGATCTATCCCGAGCTGGCGGGGAAGGTCAATTTTCCCGTCGACCCCGCGGCGGGGCCGCCCTACGAACTCGAAAGGCGCTTCCTGCTAATTGATACCGACCAGGGCGCAACGGGTATCTGTGGCGCGCTCAGCGATGAGGATTGCGCTATCATCAACCGAACTTTCGCCGACTTGCTAATCGGCGAAGATCCACAGGCTGTCGAGCGCATCTGGGACAAGATGTACCGACACGCCATTCATGGCCGCAAAGGCGCGGCTATGCTGGCGCTGAGCAAGGTCGACCTGGCGCTGTGGGACCTCAAAGGCAAGCTGCTGGGCGCGCCGGTCTATCAACTGCTGGGCGGACCGACTCGCAGCAAAATCAAGGCATACGCGTCCATGCTTGGCTACTCGGTTGAGCCGAACAAGGTCATCGAGCGCACGCGACATTTCGCCGCGCAAGGCTTCACCGCCTTCAAGTGGTTCTTGCCGGGCGTACCCCACCATGGCGAAGCGGGTATCCGCCGCAACCTGTCCATCATCCGCGCCGCCCGTGAAGCGGCAGGACCCGACGCCGACATCATGTTTGATGCCTGGAGCAGTTGGAATGTGCCATTCACCCAGCGCATGATCGAGCTTTCGGCTCCCTATCGCCCGACCTGGTTTGAAGAGCCAGTGCTGGCTGACCTCATCCCCCAATATGCTGAGCTGCGGCGTGGGGCGCGCGGCGTCTTCATCAGCGGCGGCGAGCATGAATATACGCGCTGGGGCATCAAGGCGCTGCTGGATGCGCAAGCTGTGCATATCTTGCAACCCGATGTTACTTGGGCGGGCGGCTTAAGCGAAATGACCAAAATCTGCGCGCTGGCATCCGCTTATGCGATTCCTGTCATCCCGCATCATGGCGGCTGGGCGTCCACGCATTTGATCGCCTCGCAAACCATCACTACATGCCCCATGCAAGAATGGCTCTTCCTGGCGGGTCGCCCGGACAATGTTTTTTACAAGCACAAGCTCGTGCCTGTGGACGGGCATATTCACCTGCCGAGCGCGCCCGGGCTGAGCATGGATATGGCTGACGGGCTGGAGCTGCTGGCAGAATATGTGCTGGCTGGCTAGCTGGTGAGGCACTCGTCCCGCGTCTGGCAGCTCCCGCCACAAGACGATTTGCCGTCCGCGCTGCATTCGACTGTCGGTGGGCATCCCATCGTGGCGAGGCGGCTGGCGCGCATGGGTATTAGTGATCCAACAGCCGCCCGACAATTCCTTGACTCCGCGCAATATAGTCCGACCCCAGCCAGCGCCCTGCCCGATATCGAAGTGGCTGTGGCGCGCCTGCGACAAGCTATCCGCCAGGCAGAGCGCATCCTGGTCTGGGGCGACTTTGATGTCGATGGGCAGACGGCTTCGGCTTTGCTCTATGCGTCGCTTCGTGAGTTGGGCGCGCGCGTCACTGTCCACCTGCCCAATCGATTCCGCGAGGGGCATGGCATTCATCTGGCGACCCTGCAACGTCACCTGCAAGACGGTTTTGACCTGCTGCTGACCTGCGATACCGGCGTTGACGCGCACCAGGCGGTTGCGCTGGCGGCAGAACGGGGCGTCGATACCATCATCACCGACCACCACGCTTTGCCCGAGCGCTTGCCGAATGCGCTAGCTGTTGTCAATCCGCGCCGCTTGCCTGAGGGGCACCCCCTGCGCGATTTGCCCGGCGTTGGCGTGGCTTACAAGCTCATCCAGATGCTGGAGCCGGCAATCGCCGCCGCGCATCTTGACCTGGTCGCGCTGGGTATGGTCGCCGATGTCATGCCGCTGCTGGGTGAAAACCGCTACTTGCTGCAACTGGGCTTGGAACAACTGCGTTATTCTCCCCGCGTTGGCATCCGCGCTATCCTGCAGCGCGCGCAAATTGACGCCGCCGCGCTCAACGAAGGGCACATCGGCTTTGCTATCGCGCCGCGCTTGAACGCCCTGGGACGAGTCGGCGATGCCAACCCAGCGGTCGAGCTGCTGACCACCGATAACTATGACCGCGCCTTGAGCCTGGCTGGCAACCTGGAAGAAGCCAACAGCCGCCGCCGCTTCTTGTCCAACCAGGTCTATGCCGCCGCCATCCACCAGGTCGAAGCCGAGCCGCACCTGCTGGACTATGCCGCGCTGGTCTTGCAGCATCACGAATGGCACAGCGGCGTCATCGGCATCGTAGCCAGCCGCCTGGTCGAAGAATTCGCCCTGCCCACCGTGCTGCTGTCTGCGCCCGGGGAGGAACTGGCGCGTGGCTCGGCGCGGTCGGTGGCTGGGCTGGATATCATGGCGGCGCTGCGACAGACGCAAGGACTGCTGCACAGCTACGGCGGGCATAGCATGGCTGCGGGCATGAGCCTGCGCGCGGACTCCATCAGCGACTTTCGGCGGGCGCTTTCGCGGGCGGTGCGTGATATGGGTGGCGCGCCAGCAGCCCCGCCCCTGACCATCGCCGCCGACCTGAGCCTGCCCGAACTTAGCTCCGAGCTGACCGATGAAATCGAGCGCCTGGCACCATTTGGGCAGGGCAATCCACCACTGATCCTGCTGACGCGCGGCTTGAGCCTGGCCAGCCAACGCGGCTTGGGGCGGCGCGGCGACCATCGGCAAGTCATTGTCGCCGACCAGGCTGACAACCGCCAACGAGTCATCTGGTGGCGTGGCGCGGGCAAGTCGCTACCCAAAGGCGTATTCGACCTCGCTTATACCCTGCGCGCCAGCCACTTTCGCGGTCAGCGCGAAAACCTGGTCGAGTGGCTGGCTTGGCGCGAAAATCCCGGCGCAGCCGTCGAATTGCCATCAGCCGCGCCCAAGCTGCTATCTATAGACTATACAAGCAGTGCAAACGCGCTAGACGACCTGACGCAGGCTCGTCAGCAATTCCCTGCCGCGCAAGTCTGGGCGGAAGGCGCGCAAATGCCCGATTGTGTTAGTCGCTTGCAGCTTGCGCCCGGCGAGACCTTGATCGTCTGGACGATACCGGCTTCGCGGTTGATCTGGCAGGCGGCGCTGGAGACGGTCAATCCAGCGCGGCTAATTGCATTTGCTGTGCGCCCGGCTTGGTGGCAGCCCAATGCTTTCCTGACGCGCTTGTACGGCATGGCAAAATACGCGGTCGCCCAGCGCGATGGCGCTGCTGATGTGCCGGCTCTGGCGGCGGCGCTGGGTGATCGGGCGCTGGCGGTGCAGGCTGGTTTGCATTTGCTGCGCGCGCGGGGCTTGCTCGAGGTTGAGGCGGCGGATGGTCAGCTGCGGCTGTGGCTGACGCAAGCAAGCCCGGATGCAAAGCGCTGCGACAAGTGGCGGGCGCGCCTGGAGCTAATCCTGCGTGAGACGCGCGCCTACCGTGATTATTGGCGGCTGCATGCCCTGGCGGAACTGGCTTGATACTTAGCGAGAAACCTGAGCGGCAACCGAGACAGACACCAGTGTGGTACAATCCGCCGCAAACAGTCTGGCGAGGGACAAGCTGCCATGCCTTTTGAGCAATCCGTATCCTGGTGGTGCTATGAAGTCCGCGGCATAGACGAAAAAGACTTGCTGCGCGAAATCAAAGCCATCGGCTATAGCGCCGTTGAGCTCGTGCCGCGTCACAAATTTTCACTGGTCCGCGATCATGGCTTGCGCATCGCCGCCCATCAACTGCATGTGCCGCTGGAGCAGGGCATCAGCCACCCAAAATACTGGGACGACATCCAACGCCAGGCGGAGGCATCGCTGAGAATGGCGCAGGAATGGGATATCCCTTACCTCATCTGTTTCAGTGGCAATCGCGAGGGGCTGGACGACCAGCGCGGGGCGGAGAACGCCATTCGCCATCTCGCGCAGTTGGCGAAATCAGCTGAAAGCGCCGGCATTACCCTCGTCCTGGAGCTGCTGAATAGCAAAGTCAATCATCCCGACTATATGTGCGATACGACAGCCTGGGGACAGCAGGTGGTATCGGCGGTGAATTCGCCACGCGCGCGCCTGCTCTATGACATTTATCACATGCAGGTGATGGAAGGCGACATCATCCAGACCATCCGCGACAATCACCAGTGGATCGCTTATTACCATACGGCTGGCGTGCCCGGCCGCCACGAGATTGATGCTTCGCAGGAACTCAACTACGCCGCTATTAGCCGCGCTATTGCCGAGACGGGCTTCGGCGGCTACCTGGGGCAGGAGTTTCTGCCGACTGCCGACTGGCGCTCGGCGCTGCGCGAGGCTTTCGAAATTTGCAGTGTGTGAGAGCGCTCCAATATAGCCAGAAAACCAACTGCTTGAGCTAATACGCGCCACGTTGCAGGGAGCCCCGCCAGGCGCCAGCCGGTTTCTTCACCTCTTGCAGCAGCGCGATGCCAACAATGATCACCGCCATGCCGGCCAGCATGGTCTGGGTAATTTCTTCATTGAGCGCCAGGACGCCGCCAACGCTCGCTACAATCGGGATGATGTAGCTAGCCAAGGCAGCAGCCGTCGCGCCGAACCGTTTGATATTGTAGAAGGACAGCATGAACGCCAGGAAGGTGCCCACCAGCGCCGTATAGCCTAGCGCCAAGACCCCGGCGCCATCAGCCGCGCTCGCGTCAAAACCCACCGTCAGCAACGAATAGGGCAGCGCCACCACGGCGGTCGTGACGATGCGGATGCTGCCCACATCATAAGCATCATAGCCGCGCAGAAATTTGCGCGCATAGATCACCATCACCGAGGTGAAGACCATGCCCACGCCCACCAGCAGGTAGCCGATCGACTGAGTCTGCTGGGTACCGGACAGACCATCTTCGCCGCTTATTGCCAGCATCATCGCGCCGCCCAGCGCCAAGCCAACACCCAATGCCTTGCGCCGCGTCAGTAGCTCGTCCGGCAAGGCGAAATGCGCCAAACAGATCGTCAGCGCAGGGCCTGTCGAGAAGATCAACGATGACAAGCCGCTGGATAGATATTGCAAGGATGAGATGATGCAGAACATAGGCGCAGCCGTGCCAAAGGCGCCCAGCAAGCCCGCCCGCCACCACAAGGTGCGATCGCGCGGCAGCCGCTTGCCCGCCAGGAAATACACAATAAGGCACAGCGCGCTGGCGGCCAGCATGCGCAAGGCGATGAAAGTTGCCGGGTCGAATTGCCCTACGACAAAACGCGAGGCGACCAGCGACGAGCCGAAAAACAAGCCCAGCAGCGCCACATAGGGCAAGGCTGTAATTGTCAATTCTGTTCCTTCGATCGCGCGATTGTGGTTATGTCGGGCAGTCTAACACGGAATAGGCGGCGAACCAGCGGGCAAGTTTCAGCCCTGCCTTCGTCCTGGCGGCAGGCAATCAGCCATTCACCTGGAATAGCTCGACCACTTCGCCACCAGGACCTTCAAAAAAGGCAATGGTCACGGGCAGATGCCCCAGCTGCACGTCCTTCAGCTCCACCGTCACTTTGCTGCCCGCTGCCCGCGCGCGCTCCAATGTCGCCGCGATATCCGTGCAGGCGAGCGCGAAGTGAAAGACGATATTGCCTTTGGTATCTTCCGGGAGTGTTTGCCCGGGTTGCGGCTCAAATAGCTCAAGGTGGCTGCCATCGCCGATATCCAGCAGGCAGATGCGTCGTCCGCCGCCGTCCCATTCGACCACTTGGCTCATGCCCAGCACATCCACATAAAAGGCTTTTGAGGCTGCATAATCGCGCGTCTGGATAGCGATGTGGTGGCTGCCCAAACCGGGCGCAATTTTGTTCTTCGTTCCCACTGGCATTGGCTGTCTCCTGCTCGTTGGTTGGCGGGGTGATTATACACCTAGGCAATTGTCCAAACTGCTATGTCGCCCATCGCTTATTCGCCAGGCGCTCAGCCATTTTCTTGTCTATTCTACAAGTCGGCACGCTCCATAAACACATTCTGGTTGGCTGCCCAGTCTTCGTAGCCGATGCGCTGATTGTCAGTCAGCCAGTTAATCTTGTCATTCAGGCAAGCCAGCAAGCGAGGCTCATCGATATCCAGGCTGAAGCCGCCATATTCGACCAAGTCATCCAGCGCGCCGACCACCAACGCGCCGTCGGAATCGAGGGCGGCTGCGCTGTTGCCAGTTTGACCTCGCGCGACTACATCAATCTGTCCGTCCAGCAGAGCGGCTATGAGCTCACTTTCGCCGCTATCGCCACCCATATAGATAACCTGGGGCATGCTGTCGTCAGGCGGCTCTATGCCGGTTCGCTGCGCCAGGTTGTCAGTTTCACGCGCTGCTGTGATGACAAAATCTTCGCTGCCATCGGCGACCAGGCTGCCTTGCGGCGTATGCACAGTCACGCCTTTTGCCAGCACGCCATCGGCATCAACCAGCCCGGTCAATTCCAGCAGCCTGAATTCGCCCGTCGTGCCGAGCAAGGCACCAGCGCGCACCTGGCTGTTGAGCGAGGCATAGCTGTCCAGGTCCTGGGCATCTTCTGCGCGCATCAACAGCGATTGGCGAAAAGTTATATGTCCGTCTGTGAAAGCGATCCGCTCTAGTCCATCGCCATCATAACGCCGCGAGTCCAGCCGGGTGATGCCACCGCCCACCAGGTCAAAGTCGGGGCTGGCAGCGCGCAGCCAAATCTCGTCCCAAAGCGCGATGCCCTGTCGCGTGAATGACAAGCCAGCGCCATTCAGAGTTTCCAGCGCGGCGAGCAAGTCGGCTTCGTAGCCCAGGTGAGTGTCAAATTCGGGCGCATCGGGGTCGGCAGCGGCGCTATAGCTGACGGGCGCGAAGAAGGCATAAAAGCCTACTTTGAGTCTGCGCTCGGCGCAGGGTTGCGGCTCGGCGTCGGCGGCGCTCGCTGGCCAGCAGAGCAGAATGAACGAGAGCAATATCAACAACGCGCGAGGCATAGCGCCACCTCCTTTGGCAATGCCTGGACTATACCAGCTCGCGCGGCAAAACGATACCTGGCAGCGTGGCGTATCGCTGTTTGACAGGCGCGGCGGGCTGGCTTACAATCGGCTACGTGTAATCCCACTTCCGAACTTATCTCACACAATATGGAGAAAACAACATGCGTAAACTCTTGGCTCTACTCGTAGTTTTGGCAATGCTCATTTCTGTGGCTCCAGCTTTATCGCAAGATATGGTTGAGTTGCGCATCCGCTGGTACGACGATGGCAATGAGGGCGAAGTCCTGCGCGACTTGCTGGATCGCTACGAGATGGAAAATCCCGGCGTCAGCATTGAGATCGACACCGTGCCCTATCGCTCCATCCTCGAGCAGCTGCCGCTCGACCTGGCGGCTGGCGAAGGTCCCGATATGGCGCGCGTAACCGACCTCGGTGGCTTGGCCGAATACTACCTGGACATGACCCCCTACCTCAGCGACCCCGCCTATTGGGAAGAGAACTTCGGTCCTTTCTTGAACTGGAAGCGCCAGCCCGGCGACATGAGCAGCATCCCCGGCTTCATGACACAGCTGACCATCACTGGTCCGCTCATCAATCGTACGCTGTTTGAGCAGGCGGGCATCGATGTGCCAAGCGATATGAGCGACTCGGTAAGCTGGGAAGAGTGGGCAGCCGCGTCTGTGGCAGTCGCCGAAGCGCTGGAGATACCCTATCCCATGGCGATGGACCGCAGCGGCCACCGTTTCGCTGGTCCCGCCATCAGCAGCGGCGCGATGTACTTCGACGACATGGGGCATCCCACCGTCATGGACGAAGGCTTCCGCAACATGGCTGAATTGTTCGTCAACTGGCACCTGGACGGCACCATGCACCCCGAGATGTGGCCGCTCAGCGAAGGTTATGCCGGCGCGAACGAAGAATTCGCCAATGCCGAGCTGGTCTTCTACATGTCTGGCAGCTGGCAGGTCGGTCAATTCAGCGAGCAGATTGGCGACGCCTTCGACTGGCAAGTTGTCCCCAACCCCTGTGGTCCCGGCGGCTGCACTGGCATGCCCGGTGGCGCGGCGCTGGTTGGCATCGGCGCGACCGAGCATCCCGAAGAGGTCACTGCGGTGATGGAATACCTGGCCAGCCAGGAAGTTCTGGGCGAATTCGCGGCGCGCACGCTCTTTATCCCGGCGCATGCTGGTTTGTCATCGGCTGGCGTGGACTTTGATACCGATCTGCAATTGGCGAAGGACGCCCTGGGTGTATTCGTCGGGCAGGTGGGCACGCTGGAGCAGACCGCATTTGACCTGCAAGCCTATGCCTTCAACCGCGCGGTCTTTGATGCCACCCGCGATCGTCTGACGCAGGCGATGGTCGGCGAGCTGACGCTGGATGAAGCCATCGCGCGCATCCAGGACGACGTCGACACCGCCTTGGCTGAGCAAGGCTAATTGCCCCACGACAAGCCTCTCCCGGATAAAAGCGGGAGGGGCTTGCCTTGCAGTTTACGAGCTTGCAAAACCCTGGCTTCCCTTCCCTCCTGGCAGGGAAAGGCGAAAACTTGCGATTACTCACCATCCTCGACCCGCTGACACGCCCGATCTTGTTGATGTTGGTAACGGCGGTCGACCGCCTGCTGACGCCTATCCAGCGACGAGTCGGCATCGACAAGATGGGCTATTTTTTCATCCTGCCAAATTTGCTCATCTTTGGCATTTTTGTTTTGCTCCCTATGCTGCTCAATTTTTATTACGCCATGACCGGCGGCACCAAGCTATTCCCCGCCGACCGTCCTTTCATCGGCTTGGGCAATTTTGAGACCCTCTTCGATTGTGGCGATTTTCTTTCGCCCAATAGCTGTCAGGAAGATTTGTTTTGGCGCGGCATCTTTAACACCATCCAGTTTGTGATCTTCCAGGTCAGCGGCATTGTGCTTTTCTCGCTGATGACGGCGCTGGTATTGAATCGCAAAATTGTCGCGCGCGGCTTTTTCCGCAGTGTTTTCTTTTATCCCGTGCTGCTCTCGCCAGTGGTGGTCGCTTTGATTTGGAAGTGGGTCTTGCAGCACGAAGGCCTGCTCAATGCCATCGTGGAGATCTTCGGCGGCGAAAGCACGCGCTGGCTGTTGGATCCCAACTGGGCGATGTTCTGGGTGGTATTCGTCAGCGTCTGGGCTTTGATGGGATTTTATACCTTGATTCTGCTGGCAGGCTTGCAGTCGATCCCGCCTGAGCTTTACGAAGCCAGTTCGATTGACGGCGCAGGTAGCTGGCAAGATTTCCGCTTTGTTACCCTGCCGCTGCTGATGCCCACCATGTTTGTGGTGCTGGTGCTGGCTTTGATCCGCGCTGTGCAGATGTTCGACCAGATTTATGTGCTCACTGGCGGCGGCCCCGGCACACGCACGCAACTGCTCGTGCAGTATATCTATACGACCGGCTTCTCCAATCAGATTCAGCTATTCGGCTTGTCGGCAGCCGCTTCCATGGCGCTAGGCATCACCTTGCTAGTCTTGACATTGCTGCAGCTGCGGCTGGGCAATCAGTCGAGCCTGGCTTAGGGCGGGCAGCATGGCAGCCGAGCGCATGACGGTTTCACAGTTCTTGTCCAACCGTCGCGGGCACCGCCGCCTCGATATATCGGACATGTTGACCTACTTGTATCTAACCATTGGCACGATTCTGATGTTCGGCCCTGTGCTGTGGCTGGTGGCATCGTCCTTCAAAACGCAAGCTGGTTTGGTTAAATACCCGCCGCCGCTCTTGCCTTATCAGCAAGTCCAGGTGGAGGTGGCTGGCTTTGACGAGGCGCTGCCGCTTTTCGAAGTGACAATGGAAGACGGCAGTACCCAGGAGATGGCGCAGATCCGCCGTGTGGGTATCGAGGCGCGTATGATCGACCCCGCCGATCCCGAGGCCGGCGAAATCAAGGTCAACATCCGCCAGCGCGAGCCGGTCGAAGAGGTCAAGCTGGCTTGGGAAAACTATCTCGATCCGCTGATTGAGCTGGATAATTTCGACTTCTTCACCTATTTGAAGAATAGCGTCATCGTAACCAGCGTCGCCACCGCCATCACCCTGGTCATCAACAGTATGGCGGCTTTTGCGTTGAGCAAATATCGCTTCAAAGGCCGCGATGCTATCTTTGTGCTCTTCATCTCGACTTTGATGATCCCCATCACAGTCATTTTGGTGCCGGTCTTTCTGGTTATCACCAGCATCGGCTGGAAGAACAACCTGTGGGGCGTCATCATTCCCGGCGCAGCCACGCCCACGGGCATCTTTCTGCTACGCCAATATATGCTGACCATACCCGACGAGCTGCTGGATGCCGCGCGTATTGATGGCGCTAGCGAGTGGCATATCTACTGGCGGGTCATCTTGCCCCTGGCGCGTCCGGCGCTGGCGGTGCTGGCGATCTTCTCGGTGATGTGGCGCTGGAATGACTTTTTGTGGCCCCTCATCGTGCTCAGCCAAAATGACTACTTCACCCTGCAAGTCGGCTTGAACGCCTTCCAGGGCGAGCTGCAGATTCAGTGGCATTATGTGCTGGCGATGACCGTGGTAACCTTGCTGCCCATCACGCTGGTCTTCGCCTTTTTGCAGCGATTCATCACCACTGGCATCGCCACCACTGGCATGAAATGAGCGCCGGGCAGCCTCAGTAAGCCTCGCGCTTGCCTATTCTCCAATTCGCGCTTTTCGGCTACACTCCCGCGCATGAATCCCGCGATTACCATCCGCGAATTGCGCAGCATGGCAGACCTCGCCGCGACCATCGGCTTGCAAAAAGCTGTCTGGCGCATGATCGATATCGAGGTGGCATCGCCGCATACATTGAAAGCCATTGTGCACACGGGCGGCTCCGTGCTAGGCGCGGAGTTGGACGGGCGGCTGGTCGGTTTCTGTACCGGCTTTGCGGCGTGGCGCGGCGAGCAGCTCTGTTTGTGGTCGCACATGGCGGCGGTGCTGCCGAGCCAACAAGGGCAGGGCATCGGTCAGCGGCTCAAGCTGGCGCAGCGGGAATGGGCGCTGGGGCGTGGTTATGCCGTCATCGCTTGGACATTCGACCCGCTGCAAAGCGGCAATGCCAACTTCAATTTCAACCGCCTGGGCATCATCGCGCGGCGCTACGAAGTTAATCATTATGGCGCGATGAATGATGGCATCAATGCTGGGTTAGCCAGCGACCGCCTGGAAGCGCATTGGCAGTTGGACGCGCCGCATCCCAGCCCGCCCCCTGAGGCGCTGACTATGCTGCTGCGCCGTGAAGGTGCCGGCGACTGGCGCTGCGAAATCCCACCCGCGTTGGATGCCGCTGGCTATGGCATCGAAATCCCGCTGGATATCGGCGCGTTGAAAAAAGCCGATATCACACAGGCGCAGCAATGGCAACTGGCAGTGCGCGAAGGCATGGTGGCGCTGCTGGCGGCGGGCTATGTGGTCAGCGGCTTCCTGCGCCAGGCTGGACGCGCCTGGTATGTCTTGACACGCGCAGTGTAATGGTTTGCCGGGTTTGTTGCCCGTGTCCGCCAAAGCTGTTACAGTCCGCGCCATGTGCAAACAAGCAACTTTTCATACAAGGAGAAGTCTATGCCCCTAGGCACCAACGCCGCGCAGTTGGTAGAAATGGCGGTCGTCGGTTACGTCAGCCAGCCGACAGTGCGCGGCTACATCCCCCAAGCCGATGGACAAGCCACCATCTTGCCCGGCATGTCCGGCTTCATTTATAACGCGCGCGTCGGCGATGCGGCTTTTGGCTGGGCGGCTGACCATCTTGAGCCCGGCGCGTCCATCGCCCACCCCGACCTGGATGCCGACTACGCCATGCACTACCTCACTTGCATGGGCAACCGCGCTTTTTTGATGAGCGGCTTGGCGAAAGGCACCGAAGGCATCGTAACCGGCGAGCACGCGCGCCTTTTGGTCGATTTCCCCCCCGAAGCCGCTGACCTGATCGCCGTGGGCGATGCCGTGCAAATCCGCACGTTGGGGCAAGGCTTGCAATTGACCGACTATCCGCACATCACGCTCAAAAAATGCAGCCCGCGTTTGATCGAAAGCCTGCCTATCGAAGCTGTGGACGAGCGCACAATCCGCGTCCCCGTTACTATGGAGCTGCCTATCCGCATCATGGGCAGCGGCGCGGAGCTGAACCCCGACTTTGTCGACCAGGATTTGATGTCGGGCGATCGGGCGCTGATGGCGGAGCTGGGCATCGACCAAATGCGCCTGGGCGACCTGGTCGTGGTCAACCACGCCGACCACCGCTATGGGCGCGGCTACAAACCCGGCGCTGTTACCATCGGTTTGTGCATCCACGGTGATTCGGTGATGACCGGGCATGGCCCCGGCATCCTGACGCTGATGACATGCGCCGAGCCTTGCATCGAGTGGGTCATCGACCCTGCAGCCAATATCGCCAATTATCTGAATATCCGCGAGGCAGTATGAGCGCAAAAACCAATGCAAACCAGGTCATCAGCCTATCCGTGCAGGGCGTCATCACCCCGCCACGCATGCCGCCCTTGCCGGCGATGCCTTACTCGCTGGCGGCTGATGGCAGCCCTTTTCTGCTGCCCGCCTATGGCAGCATTGTCTACAATGTCTCGGTGGGCGATAGCGCCTATGGCTGGCTGGCGGATTGCGTACATCCGGGCGTCAGCATCAAGCTGGACGACGCCACCGGCAACCGCGGCTTGAATGTGTTGTCTTGCGTGGGCAACACAGCTATCGTCATGACCAGCAATGCCAGCAAAGCCCGCGGCATAGTCACCGGTAAAACGGGACGTTTCAGCGAGCATGTCATCATCCACTTCGACCCAGCCGTGCGCGAAGAGCTGGCTATCGGCGACAAAATCGTCATCAAAGCCAAAGGCACGGGGCTGAAGTTCGCCGACCACCCCGATGTCATGCTCAAAGGCTGCTCGCCAGAACTGGTTGATGCGCTGGAAGTAACCACGACCGACGAAGGCAAGCTGGCGGTGCCGGTGGTAGCGCAGGTGCCGGCGCATCTGTTGGGCGCGGGCGCGGGCTTGGTCAGCGATGGCGGCTCGATCCACATTCAGACTGCCGACCACGTCGCCTTGCAAGAGGCGGGCTTAAACGAATTGCGGCTGGGCGATGTCGTCGCGCTGACCGACTACGACAGCAGTTGGAATCACGGCTACCTGCGGGAGGCGGTGGGCATCGGCGTGATCGCGCAAGGCGATAGCCCGCGCGCTGGTTATGGTCCCGGCATCACGCTCATCATGACATCAGCGGGCGGCAATATCGCGCCGATGCTGTCGCCGGGCGTCAACCTGCGCGACCTGCTGCTGTGAGTCCCGCTCGGCAAAGACAAGCCGCTATGACCCCGCCACAAACCTTGAGCCGTCCGCTGGCAAAACGTGTTGCCAGCCTGGCTGCGTTGCGCCCGCCTCCAGACTGCCCGCCTACGCCGCCGCATGTCATTGACGCCGCTGTTGATGCCCTGGCGCGTGGCGAAACCCATTATACCGACCGCCCCGGCATCCCCGAACTGCGCGGCTGGGTGGCGCGTCATCTGCATGAGCGCTGGGGGCTGCGCGTCGATCCCAGCGAAGTTACCATCACCTGCGGCAGCACCGAAGCCCGCTATGTGGCGCTAACTTTGCTGACGGAGCCGGGCGGCGCGGCGCTCTGCCTGGGCGATGCCAGCTTAATACGCGGTCCTTTGCAACTGCTGGACGGGCATATTGTCGAGCAGCGAGTTGATGCCCTGCGCTTGCTCTACCTGCGCCCCGATGATGACCGCGCCACTGTTTTGAAGCTGCTGCAACAAGCGCAAACGACCGACTGGTGGATCATCTGGGACATCAGCTTTTGCGCGCCCGACGCCTTCCACCCGGCGCAAGACACGCAGCTGGCGGAGCGGGTTGTAACCATCGATTCGCTTTCGCAGGGGCTGGCGGGCTGGCGGCTGGGCTGGATGGCTGGCTCAGCAGCGGCTTTGCGTCTGCGCGCGGGCAAGCAAGCCATCACCATCTGCACAACGGCAGTTTCGCAATGGGCGGGCTTGGCTTGGTTGGAAACAGGCGCAACGAAATGAATCCCAAGTCAAAACTCCCACAGAGCGTCCGCGAACTGGCGGCTGATGGCACGCAACTGCGCTATGCCCTGATGGCAATGGCGCGCGAACTGGATGATGTGATTGCGCTGGGGCGCGGCGACCCCGACCTGCCTACCCCGCCGCACATCGTCGCCGCTGCCGAACAGGCATTGCGTGATGGCCACACCGGCGCAACCGCCGTCGCGGGAATGCCAGCGCTGCGCGAGGCAATCGCTGGCCACCTGCGCGAAGAAAATGACTTGCCGGTTGAGCGCGATAATGTCATGGTGACCACCGGCGGGCAGGAGGGGCTCTTTCTGGCGGTGCAGGCGGTCATCGATCCCGGCGACCACATCCTGGTGCCCGACCCGCGTTACAGCTCCTACGATGACGCCATCAAACGCGCCGGCGGCATCATGCAATTGGTGCCGACCAGCCGCGAAGACGCCTTCAACTTGTCCGTCCAGGCGCTGGAAGCCGCCATCACGCCCGAAAGCAAAGCCCTGCTCATCGTAACGCCCAGCAACCCCACCGCCGGCATCGTCACCGAAGACCGTCTGCGCGCCATCGCTGAGGTTGCTATCCGTCATAACCTGATCGTCATCGTCGATGAGATTTATGGCAAGATTGTTTATCCCCCCTGGCGTCATTTCAGCCTCGGCTCGCTGCCCGGCATGGCTTCGCGCACCATCACGCTGGATGCCTTCTCCAAAGCCTATGCGATGACTGGCTGGCGCTGTGGCTATGTGGCGGCGCCGGCGGATGTCATTGCTGCCATGACGCGCATCAAGCAACTGACCACAGGGCCTGTCGCCACCGTGTCGCAGTGGGCGGGCTTGGCGGCGCTCACGGGACCCCAAAATTGCGTGGCTGCTTATCTGGACATTTATACGCAGCGGCGGGCGACGCTCCTGGCGGGCTTGCGGGAGATGCGCTTCGCCTTTGGAGAGCCGCGCGGCGGGCTCTTTGTATGGGCGGACTGCTCGACCACGGGCATCCATGCCGCTGAGCTTTCGGCGCTGCTCTTACAAGAAGCGCGCGTCTTAATCTTCCCGGGCACGGCTTTTGGCGAAAAATGGCGCGATTATGTGCGCATCACCCTGCTGGAAGACCTGGCAACCTTGCGCGAGGCGGTCGACCGTATGCTGCCGGTGCTGGCGCGTTACGGCGTATAAAAGCATATTCCTCACAGAGAAACAGAGGCACATAGGAAAAACCATGGACACTTCGCTCATCGCCGCGCAGCTATACACCATCCGCCAGCACACGCAGACAGTCGGCGACTTCGCGCGCAGCATGGAAAAAATCCGCGCGATTGGCTATCGCGCCGTGCAGGTCTCCGCTATCGGCGCTATTTCTGATGAGGATGTCAAGCGCATCGCCGCTGACAATGGTCTGCGCATCTGCAACACGCATATCGATTTCGAGCGCTTGCAGCATGACCTGGAGGCCGTCATCGCCCAGCACCAACTATGGGATTGCCGCCACATCGCCATCGGCAGCATGCCCGCGGCTTTCCGTGATTCGGCTGATGGCTACAAACGTTTCGCGGCGCTGGGCAGCCAAATCGGCGAGCGGCTGGCGGCGGCGGATATGACCTTCAGCTACCACAACCACAGCTTTGAGTTCGTGAAATTTGACGGGCGCGCCGGGCTGGAGATTCTATTTGACGAGAGCGACCCGCGTTATCTGCAAGCCGAGCTGGATACTTATTGGGTGCAGCATGGCGGTGGCGACCCAGTCGCGTGGATTGATCGGCTGACCGGGCGTATGCCAGTCGTTCATCTCAAAGATATGGTCATGCTGCCCGGCGAGCCAGGTGAAGGTCCGCAGCAGGCGATGGCTGAGGTGGGCGCGGGCAACCTGAACTTCCCCGGCATCCTCGCGGCGTGTCAGCGGGCGGGCGTGCAATGGTACGCGGTCGAGCAGGATATCTGCCAGCGCGACCCCTTTGAGAGCCTGGCGATTAGTTTTGCGAACCTGGCGAGGATGGATTAGTCAGCCCTCAGCCGCCATTCAACTCCGCCGCGACATTGGCGCTGACCCACAGCTTCTCCAAAGCCAGCGTATTTTTGATACGCACGACGCGGGCATCGGCGGCTTGGCCGGGGTCGGCGCGGAAGGCATCGTAAAGCGCGGCTTGGATGGTCTCTTCATCGCTTTCGAAGACCAGTGGCATGCGCCCGCGCAGCAGAAATCCGCTCGTATACATATTCTTGATGGTGATAGGAAAGTCGATTTTGTCGAAGAGCTTGCGCGACATAAAGTCAGCCAGCCCATAAGCAGTGGCATTGCCATGCGAGGCGGGCGTCAGGTCGAGGATGACGATGCGCTTGACGCGCGGCGCTGCTGGCTCGGGCTCGCCCTCGATCATCCAGCGGCCGATGATGTTGGTATCCAGCCCGGCACCGCTGATGTCTTTGCCAATCTCATCGATGATCAAGACATCAATATCATCGACCGGCAGGCTGGGCATAAGCTCCCGCGAGCGCTGCAGCAGTCGTTGGTCGCCCGCCACCACGGCATCGATGCCAAAGCCTTCCAGGTGCGCCACAGCATGGTAGCCGTCTTCGACGATGCCGAAGCCCGCCAGGAAGGGGCTGTTATGCAGCAGACGCTTCGCCACCACCGGCATATAATCGCGCAAGCCAACCACGCCATGCTGATGGATGGCGCGCGCGCCCGTCTCTTTGCCCAAGCCGATCGCCATCATCTTCAGCAAGCCGCTTTCGTGCGGACCATGAAAATCGGTGTGGACTTTGGTCCGGTTGGCGATGATCAGTCCATCCGCGCCAGCGACATTCTTGTCCAGATAGGCGCGGACGCCGACGCTGGTCAGTCCCTTGTCCACCACTTGCATAGTGGCGTGAATGGGGCAGCCCATGCTGGCTTTGTTGATGCCCAGCCCGTCCAGCACCTCGATTTGCCCCGCGGCTGTGCCACCGCCATGACTGCCCATAGCGGGCACGATGAAAGGCGCGCCGCCGCTGGACTTGACCAAGCCGACCAACTCCGCGGCGATGCTGTCGATGCTGGCGATGCCGCGGCTGCCAAAGCCCAGGGCGATGCGCTTGCCCCGCACCTGCCGCGCCAAACCCAGCCGCGCCCACTCGGCTCTTAAGGTGGCGGGGATGTCGACTGGTTGCGCTTTGGGCAAAGCCTGCGTGATTGGGAACAAATCGGGGATGTGGATGTCTTCCATTGTCGCGCTCTTTTCGCTCGCTTATCGCGGGCTATTCTAGCACAAGCTGTAACCACAAAGGGCACAAAGGCGCAATAATTCTTTGCCACAGAGGTGCAGAGGCACAGAGGTTTGGTGTAGGGCGAGGCAGTGACTCAGCCTTCAAGAATAAGCAGTTTGAGCGAAATTCCTAATTTGTGATTTCATGTTCCTTCAAATATGCAATCGCGTTGCGTAAGAAGTTTTCGCCGTTCTTGAATCGTCCCAAGCCTGTATTGCAGCTATCGCACAAGAACCCGCGCCAACGCCCAGCGTAGTGGTCGTGATCAGCGACAACTTTGACATTGACGCCAACAATACCCATTTTGCGACATATTGGACATTGCCATAGCGTGCCTTTCTTAGGGCGCAACCGCTGCGATAATTTGCGCTCTCGGCTAGGGATTGCGCGGCGGTCTATATCCTGGCGACAGATATTGCAAGATGGTCTACGTGTTTTTCTGCCTTTTGCATCCGTCTGATTCACTTGGAATTCGTCCATGGGCTTCAAGACGAAACAGATATTGCAGATCTTTGATTCAAAGCCCTTACCTGTCTGGTAGATATCTATTTCTGCGAGGTGTTCACTATTGATATAGAATTGCTGATTTTGACCGGGCAGAAAAACAAGCCATTCTGTGTCCGAATCATCAAGAACGATTCCCACTGAGTTCGCAGGGAAATGGCTGGGTATTATGTCCCGAACCCCGTGATTGTTCGCAATCCCAGAACCGCTAACACAAAGAATCCAACTAGACTTTCCAATGGGGTTAGTCATGTTCAACTTCAACCTTCAGCCCGTGCATTTCCAGTCGCTGGCGGGCGATTTCGATGTATTCGGGCGAGATGTCAATGCCGATGAAGTTGCGCCCATGCAGGAGCGCCATCTTGCCAGTCGTGCCGCTGCCGCACATAGGGTCCAGCACCAAGTCGCCGGGATTGCTCCAGGACAAAATATGGTCTTCCGCCAGCTTCTCCGGGAAGACAGCAGGGTGCTGAAAGGCGATTTTGTCGCGCGTGGTGCCGCCCAGTCCGACCGCATAAGACCAGATATTCGTGCGCGTTTTTTCTTTTTTAAGCTCGCCCAGCTTTTTCTTGTTGATGCCATCGGGCAGCTTGTTGTGCGTGAGCAGCTCCATGCCATGCCGCGCGGTCGGGACTTTCAGCGGATTGAATGTCGCTGGCTTGCCTTTGGATAGCACAAACATCATCTCGTAGGCATTGGTGTAGGCGTTGCTGCGCATGAAAGGCGTGTTCTTTTTCTGGTAAATCATAACATCGTGCGCGGAGAAGCCAATCTCCTGGAAGTAGAGCGCCTGGCGGAAGGAAGTCAGGCTGCGGCCGCCGCGGATGCGATCGCCCACCACCCACACGACCACGCCACCGCTTGCTGTAACGCGATAAAGCTGCTGCGCAATATCTTCAAATGGGAAGCGGTAGCCTTTGTATTCGCGCAGCTCATCGTAAGGCGGCGAGGTGACGGTCAGCTGCACGCTAGCGTCTGGCATTGCCCGCATCCGCTCGACACAATCGCCTGATTTGAGGTTGCCATGATGAGTCTCGTCAATTTGCCCAGCCGCATCATCCTGTGCAGGGTGGTCCAGGTCGAGGGCTTGCTGCTGCAAATTGCCGCCTGTGAAAGTCAAGTTTCTTTGCTGCATGTTGTCAATTATAATCAACTTTTCAGTTTCTGCGGGCTGGCAACCGCATTACAGAAAGGCGGTGCCACAATGAAAGCTACCATTCCCATTTTGCTGGACGGCGGCATGGGGCAAGAGATCGTCAATCGTGGCGGCAAAGGCGACTACGGCAAATGGGCCAGCGGCGCGCTCTATGAAGCGCCCGAGCTCGTCAGCGCGATTCACCGCGATTACATAGACGCCGGCGCGGACATCATCACCGCCAACACCTACGGCACAACCCGCACCCGTCTGCGTTACATCGGCATAGAAGACCAGTTCGCGCCCCTGCTGCAAACCGCCAGCGACCTGGCGAACGCCGCCCGCGAGGCAGCCAACCGCGATATCCAAATCGCCGCCAGCCTGCCGCCGCTGGAAGCCAGTTATGTCAATAGCTTCGCCCTGTCTTTCGAAGAAGCCACCGCCGAATTCGCCGAAATGATGACTGTGCTGGCGACGGGCGTGGATATCTTCTTGGGCGAGACCTTCTCGACTGGCTTTGAAGCGCGCGCTTTCTTAAAAGCTGCGCAGGGACGCGGCAAACCGATCTGGCTGGCGCTGACCTTGGATGACCACCAGCCCGAGCAGCTGCGCGGCGGCGAAAAACTGGCGGATGTCATCGCTTCCCTGCCCGAACTGCCCGATGCCCTGCTGCTGAATTGCTGCAAACCCGCCACCATCAGCCAGGCGCTGCCTATCCTGCAAGCCAGCGGAGCGCCTTTCGGGGCTTATGCCAACGGCTTCACCGGCATCCCGGATGACTGGGTGGATGTCGGCGGGGTGGCGCAACTGACGGCGCGCGAAGATATGTCGCCAGAAGGCTATGCGCGGGATGTGGCGGGCTGGATTGACACGGGCGCGTCCATCGTAGGCGGCTGCTGCGAGACGGGTCCCGCGCATATTCAGCGGCTGCGTGAATTGATAGACGGGCGAAATGGCACAGCGGAGGCAAAGTTATGACGCAACGATGCGCGCTCATCACTGGCGCGGGCAGCGGCATCGGCAGAGCAATTGCGCTGCGGCTGGCGGCGGCGGGCATCCTCGTGCGGCTGGCGGGGCGCACCGAAAGCAAGCTGCGCGCGGTGGCGGAAGAAATCACGGCGCTGGGCGGCTCTGCGCAGGTTCACGCCCTCGACCTGGAGGGCGACGATGCGCTGGGCAGGCTGGCGGATGCGCTGTCGGGGGCGCGGCTGGATGCGCTGGTCCATTGCGCCGGCGACTGGTTAATCGCAGCGCTTGAAGACACCAGCGATGCCCAGCTTGACCACCTCTTGCGCTTGAACCTGCGCGCGCCCTATGTGCTGACGCGGCGGCTGCTACCCAACCTGCGCCGCAGCGACAACGCCAGCATCATCAATATCGGCTCCATCGTAACGACGCTGTCTGTGCCCGGCGTCAGCGCTTACACAGCCAGCAAAGTCGGCTTAAAAGGACTGACGGGCGCGCTGGCGGCTGAATTGCGCGAGGAGCTGATCCGCGTGGTGATGATATCGCCGGGCCCCGCCGATACCCCTATGCGCGATGCCGCCTCGCCGGGTATCGACAAATCGCTGCTGGTCGCGCCGCAGACAATTGCCGACTTGGTATATGTGGTGCTATCGTTACCGCGCGGCATCACCACCAGCGACTTCAGCCTGCATTCCCTGCGCTGGGGATAATGAACGGACGAGGCGGCGACTCTCCCCTACACCAAGCCTCCGTGTTTATCAGCCTTGCCTTTCTGCCCAGCGGGCGCGCACGGCATCCCAGACTTCGGGATTGATGAGGTGCGGCGGGACTTCGCCACGCAGAGTTTGCAGCACCTGCTCCAGCGCGTGCATGACCAGACGGCGCTTGCCGACGATGGTGGCGCTGGCGACATGCGGCGTGATGACCACATTGTGCCGTCCCAGCAGCGGATTACCCGCCAGCGGTGGCTCCGGGTCGGTTACATCCAGCCCCGCGCCGAAGAGTCGCCCCGAATCCAGCGCAGCCACCAGCGCCGCTTCATCGACATGCCCGCCGCGCGAGACATTGATGAAGACCGCGCTGGCTTTCATCTGCGCAAAGCGCCGCGCATTCATCAGCTTGTAGGTCGCCTTGTTCAGCGGCAGGTGCAGCGAGACCACATCAGCCTCGCCCAGCAGCGCCTCCAGCGATTGCGCCCGTTGTACGCCCAGCGCCGCAAAATGCTCGTCGCTGACATAGGGGTCGTAAGCCGCTACCTGCATGCCGATGGCGCGGGCAACCCCGCTGACATGCCCGCCGATGCGCCCCAAGCCCACCAAGCCCAGCCGCTTGTTCTGTAGTTCCAACGCTTGATAATCGCCCCAGATATTGCGGGCTTCACCATTCTCCAGCATAGCATTCAGCGCGCTCTCAACACTTTTGAGGCGGCGCGCCACACTGAACATCAGGGCGATGGCTTGCTCGGCAGTGGAGACGGTGGGGGCGTCAGGCGCATTCACCACGGCGATATGGCGGGCGCTGGCGGCGGCGATATCCACCTTGTCATAGCCGATGCCCGTGCGCGCGATGATGAGCAGCTTCGGCGCGCGCTCCATACACGTGGCATCGTAGCGATTCCCGCCCGCCATGACCGCGTCCGCATGTTCCAGGTTATGCCAGCGATCGGCGTGACCCACCGGGCTGATGCCGTCCGCCAGGCTTTCAAAGTGCCGGCGATAGTCATCGGGTACCGATTTTTCAAACCAGATTTTGTACATGATGGTTTTTGATCCTTGCTGTGGCTTTGCGCGCCCCTCTAAAAATGCACATCTTCATCAACGATTGCGCCGATATCATCGATGGCTGCGCGGATTTGCTTGAACTCGACGGTCAAGGCGCGGTTAAATGCCGAAATGTCGGAACTGTGCATGACCAGGTTGGCGCCGGCTTTGACCCACTCAATCTCATGATGGGCGAAATTGTGATGGATGCCCACGCCGACACTCGCCGCCCGCGACTTGCGAATGATCGTGAGGATGGCGGCTTGGAAATCCGGGTGGTCATACTGCTCGGGCAGCCCCAGGCTGCAAGACAGGTCGTGAGGACCCACCAGCACGCAATCGACATAGGGCAGGCGCAGGATGTCATCGAGATTTTCCAGCGCCGGCACACTTTCGATATTGATGAAGAGGGCTTTGTGGGCGTTGCGCTGCGCGAGGTAGGCAGCCAGTTCCGGCTCCAGTTCGCCTTCGCCAGCCAGCGCCGCGCGCAGCTTCTCGCCTTTCAACGGGGCAAATTTGACCGCGCCGCCCAGCTCGATGACCTGCACGGGCGATTCCACATAGGGGGCGATGATGCCGTGCGCGCCGCCATCCAGCGTCATCTGCGCCAGGTAGGGGTCAGGCTCGGGGATGCGCACGACGGGCGCCAGGTCGAGCGCGGCATAACACTGGCAGAGCCAGGAGATGGCGCTGCGGTCTTGCGGCGTATGTTCGGTATCAATGAAGACCATATCCAAATCGAGGTTTTTCACCACCCGCGCCCATATCGGCGAGGGCGAATACATGGCGCTGCCATAAACGCGCTGCCCGCTGCGCAGAGCCTGAATTAGTTGTTGTCCATTCATGCGCATTAACCGCCTGTGCTGTGTATATCTACTGGCGAATGGTAGCCGCGCCCATGCGATAACGCAATATGCGCAACAGCCGATAATTCACCACAAAGGGCACAGAAGTAAGTGCAAGTAAGCCATGCGAATGGAAATTGTAAGGTTTGCCACTAGTGGTCTGCCCCCTCGGACCCTCTATATCAATGGGGAGAAGGTTTCGCCGCGCATTCGCATAGACATCGAAACTCATACAGAATCACGATTCCGCCTGCCTTAGCCCCCCTCCCCGATGCTTTGGGGAGGGGCCGGGGGTAGGCTTGTGGTATAAATGGCGAGACACAAAGGACGGCTTTATGACCACCTTGATCACCGGCGGCGCTGGTTTTATCGGCAGCCATGTGGCGGCGGCGCTGCTGCAACGTGGCGAGACTGTGCTCGTCATCGACAATTTCAACGACTATTACGACCCCTCCATCAAGCGCGCCAATGTTCGTAAGCTGCGCGGATACGCCAATTTCCAGTTGGTCGAAGGCGATATCCGCGATGTTGCGCTGGTGGAAGGGCTATTTCGGGCGCACAGCATCCAGCGCGTGGCGCATCTGGCGGCGATGGCGGGCGTCCGCGCCAGCGTCAACCAGGCGCGTTTGTACATGGATGTCAACCTGGGCGGCACATTGAACCTGCTCGAAGGCGCGAAGCTGGGCGGCTGCGGGCAATTTGTGCTGGCATCAACCTCATCGGTCTATGGCAAGACGCGCCGCCTGCCCTTCATCGAGAGCGACCGCGCCGACCGTCCCTTGGCTGCCTACCCAGCCAGCAAGCGCGCCGCCGAGATGCTGGCGCACAGCTATCACAACCTGGTTGGCATGCAGGTTACGGCGCTACGTTTCTTCAATGTCTATGGGCCAGCCGGGCGACCCGACATGATGCCTTGGCGGCTGATGGAAGCCACCCAAAGCGGACAGCGGATACGTTTGTTTAATGGCGGTGATATCCAGCGCGACTGGACTTATATCGCCGATACGGTGGCGGGCGTGGTCGCTGCGCTGGATAAGCCCTTGGGCAGCGAAGTCATCAACCTGGGCTGCGGCGCGCCGATTTCTCTGAGCGAGTTCGTTTGCATCATTGAAGAGCTGGCTGGCGTCAAGATTAATGCTGTGCCTGTGCCAACGCCGCCCAGCGACCCGCCCATCACCTTTTGCGACAACAGCAAGGCGCGGCGTCTGCTGGGCTTCGCGCCGACAGTCGATACGCGCGAAGGGCTGCGCCGCACCTGGGAATGGTATTGCGCGTATCGCGGCTTGTGATGCCGAAAAATAGCCGTTTCGCGTCAGTTGCGAGCCGCCCGCACCGCCACAAAGGTGAAAGCCAGCAGGCTGCCGAAGTAGAGCAACGCGCCCGTCCAGGTCAAGCTATTGCCGCCGCCCGCGTACATCATGAACGCCGAAATCACCGTCAGCACACCGATGAGCATCACCACCGGCTGGCTGATTGACGATTTCAATACGGTGGCCACCGAGGTCTTGGCGCGGTCGATATAGCCATGCTCTTCCAGCCGCTGGCGCGATTCGGGGTCGACATCGCGATAGCCGCCGCGCAGGTAGTCGAAGGTCTGCTGCAAGCCAAATTCCAGGGGGCTGGTCTCGGGGTGCACCAGCAAAACGGGCGTATCGGTGCGGTCGGCGATGACCATGCTGGTGTTGCCGCCGGTGAATCGCTGCCGCACCCGTGGCTCGCGCGTTACCCCCAGCACCACATAATCGTAACCTTTCGCCGCTTGCACAATGGCATCAATGCGGTCGGGGCTTTGCTCCAGCAGCAGGTTGACCTGCCCCCCATCCAGCTTAATGGCATCGATTTGGCGCTGCAAGGCACGGGTTGTGCGTTCGCGCTGGGCGGAGGTCGCGTCTGCTGAGAATACATGCAGCAGATCCAACTGCAAGTCGTCGGAAAATTGCTGCACGAGCCCCAGTGAATAAGCCACCTGGCGCGGCTCAGCCACAGGCACGAGGATGCGCGTGGCGGCGGCGCTATCGCCGGGCTGCAGCATCATCACATCGCAATTGGTTTCAGCCAGCACGCGGTCGATATTGGCACCCAAAGTGCTGATGCCATCTATTTGGGTTGTGCCTTGCCAACCAATCACCACCAGGTCGGCATGTTGCTCGCGCGCGGTGTCGATGATGGCAGGCGCGATGCGACGCGCCACCCGCACGATGTATTCCACCGCCACATCTTCATCGGCGACCATAGCGATGGCTTGCTTTTGCAGGGCGTCGCTGGCTTGCAGGTAGCGGTAGCCGGAAGAAAGCGGCGTCGGCGACGGCACTGTGACGATGTGCAGCAAAGTTACCTTGCCGTTGTTCAGCTTGGCGGCGTGCACTGCCGGCGGCAGCAGCGTCGTCAGCGAATCGGGGTTGGCGACCGGCACCAGCACGCGATAGGGCGCATCCAGCACTGGTGTCATCAGCTCGGTTTGTTGCAGGACCGGGCTGCGCTGGGCGCGCTCTTGACGCGGGTTCGCATAGAAAAAGTAGATCAACAAGCCGCCGCCGACCCATACCGACGCATAGACCCAAGCGAGGATGGATACATTAAACAGCGACAGCAGCAGCAGGAATTGCATGCCGATAGCGATCATGGGCAGGATGGGGAAGAAAGGCAGCAAGAAGCCGTACTTCAAGTCCTTGCCATACTTGCCGCGGATGGTGATGACCGCCAGGTTGACCTGCAAGAAAAGCAGGATGAACATGATATCGGCGCTGGCGGCGACATCTTCGATGGGCAGGGTCAAAGCCACGAACAAAATCAAAACGCCCGACCAGCCCAGCGCCACATGCGGCGTGCGCGTCTTCGCGCTTACCGAGCTGAATCTATCCGGCAGCGCCCGGTCCCGCCCCATGGCGAAGCTGACTCGCGTCGAAGAAAATGTCGTCGCGTTCAAAGCGCTCATGGTTGAGAGCAATCCGCCCACCATGATGAGGAAGGTGCCAAAAGGCATGAACTGGGCGGCGGCGCGCGCAATGCCAATCTCGCCCAACTCGCCCAGCCACTCGAAGATAGGCACCCCTTCGGGCGGGTCAACCGCCCCGATGATGACCACTGCCACCAGCATGTAAATCGGCACCACGATAGCCAGCGACAAGAACACCGCCCGCGGGATATTCTTGCGCGGCTCGCGGACTTCTTCGCCGGCTTGCACGATAATCTCGTAGCCTTCAAAGGCGATGAAAGTCAAACCCATCGCGCTGACGATGCCGATGATGCCGTTGGGGTCAAAGGGCTGGAAGGCTTCCACGCGCGCCGGCTCGCCAAAGATGACGAACAAACCGCTGACGATGAAGATGCCGATGATGATGACCTTGAGCACCGTCACGATATTGCCGACAGCGCCCGTCTCGGAGGTGCCGCGGTAATTGATGTACAAAAATAGCAGGATAATCAGCACGGCGAAGAGTTTTTGCACCACCTCCCCTTCGGTCAATGTGATGCCAAAAGGCAATTGCAGCGGTCCTTGCAAAAAGACGCCAGCATGTTCATCGTGGTGCGCCGCGGGGTCGAGCAGCAAGATGCGCATCAGCTCGTAAATAAAGCCGCCAAAGCCCACGCCGTACAAGCTGCCGGCCACCGCATGGGCGAACCAGCTCATCCAGCCAGCCAGGAATCCGTTGGGTCCCGGCAAGCCTTCTTTCACCCATAGGTAGCCGCCGCCGGCCTCGGGGATGGCGGAGCCAAGCTCAGCATAGACCATCGCCGTCAGCACCGTGATAACGCCATTCAGCGCGAATGCCAGGATTAGCGCCGGGCCAGCCGTGCCAGCGGCTATGCCAGTCAGCACAAAGATGCCCGCGCCGATCATCGCGCCGACGCCGATCATGGTGATGTCGAACAAGCCCAGACTGCGAACTAAGCCGACATGCTGCGAACTGTCCGTTGCCGATGCCATACTTGTGTTCCTTCGTCCGATGTCAACGAGTGAGAGAAGAGTGAGCCAGCTCGCGCCCCTAGCCTTCAATGTATATCAAAGTCGGGTCAAATGTAAAGTGTTTGCGAAAGCCGCCCGGGGCAATCGCATCAAATGTTTAGCTGCCGAGCATGCCGAGTTTAAGGAACACACCGAGAGGGAAGCAATGGATTTGCGCTGTGGTGTCCATGCGAAATCGTCGACTGTGGCGGCAATTTGTCAAGCTGTTCGCCCGATAAATCCAGAATCTGCGCGCGTACTTTACTTCCCCCTGGCTTGTCGGGGGACTGAGGGAGGACGGGCGAGTCACCGCCTCGCTCTCTGTGTCTCCGCGCCTCTGTGGCAAAACTATTTTGAGGCGATTGCCTTGGGGGTAATGCGAAAAAGCTAATCCAGGTAATCGCGGAGTTTGCGGCTGCGGCGGGGGTGGCGCAGCCGGCGCAGGGCGCGGCCCTCGATCTGGCGGATGCGCTCGCGCGTTAAGCCAAACATCTGCCCGACTTCTTCCAATGTGTAGCTGTGCCCATTTTGCAGCCCAAAGCGCAAGCGCAAGATGCGCGCTTCACGCGGGGTCAAGGTTTCCAGCAATTCTTGCAGTTTGCTTTTGAGCAGCTTGCTGTAGGCGCTATCGGCGGGTTTGGGTTCGCGGTCATTCTCGATGAAGTTGCCCAATTCGCTGTCTTCATCATTGCCGACCGGGTGCTCCAGGCTGAGCGGGCGCCAAGATACGCGCAACATCCATTGCACCTTGCTCGGGGTTGTTTCCAGCGCCTCGGCAATTTCTTCGATAGAGGGCTTGCTGCCGGATTGCTGTTCCAACTCACGGGCGACGCGGAATAGCTGGCGGATGCGGTCGGTCATGTGCACGGGCACGCGGATGGTGCGCCCCTGGTCGGCGACAGCGCGGGTGATCGTTTGGCGGATCCACCAGGTAGCATAGGTGCTGAAGCGGTAGCCGAAGTGGTAGTCGAACTTTTCAACCGCCTTGATCAAACCAAGATTGCCTTCCTGGATCAAATCCAGCAGCTGCACGCCGCGATCCATGTAGCGCTTGGCAATTGAAACGACCAGCCGCCCATTGGCTTCGATCAGGTGGTCGCGGGCAGCTTGTCCATCCTGGATTAAGAACTGCCATTCGGCGCGGCGTTCATGGTTGGGGGCTTGCTTCAATAGCTGCTCAGCCTTCAAGCCAGCCTCGCGGCGCATGGACAGCTGCACCTCTTCTTCTGGCGTCAAGAGCGGGACGCGCGCCATCTCCCGCAGGTACATACCAACGGTGTCACTGGTGGAGATGCCGTCCAGGTCGAAGTCTTCGGCGCGTTCGACCGCCAGCTCTTCAGCGAGTTCTTCTTCAAAGAGCGGCGTATACGCGTCAGTTTCCATGACGGCGTATTCGTCTTTTTCGGCATTGTCGTCTACCAGGTAGGTTAGCGTTTCAATGCCGGATGTGTATTCGCTTTCGTATGCACTCACAGCTTTGCCTTGTTTCCTGCGCAACGTCATCCAGGCGGGCTGACCGTTGCGCTTAACTTATTCCAATCATACCAGCAACTGCTTTAAGACAGCCATGCGCGGGTCGATCGCGCCCGCTTCTGCCTTTGCCAGGCTTGCCACAGCCCAGTCGCTTTCCACGCTGAGTTTGTCGCCCGTCTCGGCGCTAAGCCCGCGGCAGTCATCACGGCAGACAGCGCGGTAGCTGGCTTCAATCAGCGCTTCTTCGCGCAGCAGCGGCGCCAGGTCAATCTCGCCATTGCTATCGACGCGGAAGATGCTCTTTTCCACAAATGATGGCAAGGCATAGAGTTCGGCGATATCCAATTCAAACCTATGCTCAAACGGCTCAAGACAGCGGTCGCACTCGCGCAGGTGGCTGATCGCCAGCTTGCCCTGCAACAGAACGCCATCTTTGGCGCGCGTTAATGCCAGCTCGCCCGCCAGCGACTCCACAAACAAGTCATCGTCAACTTGCAGCCGCTGCGGGATGTCCAGCGGGAAGGTCCGGCAAGCGCCCGGGCCGGCAGACAATAAAAAGCCTACTTGCAAACGCAGCAGTCGCTTGTTCAGATAGCTGCCGTTCGGGTGATTCAACACAGGCCTCTGATGCTGGCTAGCAAAGCTAAGCAGTACAATTAAACTGCATTCTAATGAATGCGCGCATTTTACTTCTATCATACGACACTTGTCAAGGAATCCAGCGCCTTATTTTAAGGCAATCGCATCAAATGTTTAACCATTGAGCGCGCCGCATTGAAGGAGTACACCGAGAGGGAAGTCATTTCGAGCGAGTCGCCGCCTCGTCCCTACACCAAATCTCGGTAGAATCAAGAAAATAATGCGAAAATCCAGGTAGGTTAATTATCAGTTTGGGGTAGAAACGATGCCTGCCATCATCCTGTGCCTCAGCCACAGCGACGGCTTGCCCGTTCTGCTGGGCGAGCGGTTGCAACAGCCCATCATCGCGCTGGGGGATGCCGCCGCCTTTGTGCCCGCTTTGATTGAAAATCGCGCCGCGCTGGCAGTCGTCGATGCCGAGCATCCAGCCGCCCAGGCTTTGGTCCTGACAACCAAGACCAGCGCCGCCACCCGCCGCATCCCCATCGTGCTGGTCAGCGCTGATGCCGCCGTCCGCGCCCAAGCCATCCTGTACGGCGCAGAGCTCGCCTTGGGCCAAGCTGAACTCCTGCGGCAATTGCCCGTCATCATGCGCGAGCTGGCGCGTGTGCCCAGCCCCGAGACCCTCGCAAAGCTGGATTGCGATTGCGCCGAGCCGCTGCCGCCATTGGCTGTGGCTGGCTTGGAAGCCTTCAATCGTGGCGAATACTACCAGCAGCACGACCTCTTTGAAGAGCTGTGGGTTGCCACCGATGCGCCCGTCCGCGACCTGTACCGCGCTATCTTGCAAGTCGGCGTCGCCTATTATCAATTGGAGCGCGGCAACTACCGCGGCGCGCTAAAAATGCTACAGCGCAGCGTGCAATGGCTCTATCCCCTGCCCGATACCTGCCAAGGCATCGATGTGGCGGCTTTGCGGCGCGATTCTTATGCCGTGCGCGCCGAATTGCAGCGGCTGGGCGCGAGCCGCTTGCAGGAGTTCGACCACAGCCTGCTCAAACCGCCGCGCTGGCAGCCGCCTCAGACATAACGGGCGAACCACTCCAGCATGGCATCGTTGTGCGCCCGCCGCAGGTTAACCGCGCCGCGGATGGATGCGCCGTGATACCCGCCCGGCTGGCGCAGCATCTCCACCTCACAGCCAACCGCCTTCAGCACGGTATAAAATTGCTCTGACTGCTCGGCGGGGCAGCGATAATCCAGCTCGCTTTGCACCAGCAGCGTCGGCGTCGTGCAGCGATGCGCATAGGTGAGCGGCGAGCATTTTGCATAGACCTCGGGGATCTCGTGCGGGTGCCCGCCCATCTGCTCGACGCCGAAATAAATGCCAATATCGCTGGTGCCATAGAAGCTGCGCCAGTTCGTGACCGGGTTTTGGGGGATGGCGGCTTTGAAACGGCCGGTCTGCCCGATGATCCAGCAAGACAAGTTGCCGCCGCCCGAGGTGCCACAGACGCCCAGCCGCTCGGCATCCGCCAAGCCCTGCGCAATTGTGTAGTCGACGCCACTCATCAAATCCTGATAATCCAGGTTGCCCCAGTCGCCCTTGATGGCGGTGGAAAAAGCGTCGCCATAGCCAGTCGACGCGCGGTGATTCAAAAACAGCACGCCATAACCCGCGCCCGCCAGCATCTGAAAGTCGAAGTGGAAACCATAGCCATAGGCTGCATGAGGCCCGCCATGAATATACAGGATGGTCGGGTAGGGCGCTTCCCCCACTGGCGGCGTCAAATACCAGCCCTCCACCTCGACATTATCAACGCTCCGCCAGGTCAGCCGCGACCAGGCAGGCAAGTCAATGCCCGCCAGATGCGCCTCGTTCAAGGCGGTCAACTGCTGCGATGTAGCTTCGTCCAGGCGCTTTAGGCGCAGTTCGGGCGGCGCGTTCATGCTGGTCTGCGCATAGAGCAACTGCTGCCCAACCAGGTCGAGCGGGAAGATGGCGCAATCACCCGCCGTAACTGGCTGCCAGCTTTCCGCGCCGCTCAGGGCGATGCGATAAATATGGTTTGTGCCGCCGCGCTGCACAGTCGCAAAGGCGCTATCCCCATCGTCGGCAATCGCTACATTGCCAGCGCCCAAAGCCCCAATCGGCATATCCAGCGACAGCCGCCCGCCCACGCCGACATCCAAGCCACTGGTGCGGCAATCAATCGTGCCCGCCGCGATATCCAGCACATACAAATCGGCTTTTGTACCGATGGGCTTGCCGTCATCGGGGCGTCCGATAAAGACGATGCGCTGATTATTGGGGGTCAGGCTAGCGGCAGCCAGGCTTGCCCAGCCGCTGAGGACAACTGAGCTGTTGCCAGCCAGGTCGACGCGCATCAGGTCGGGCGTCATGGCGCGCGTAGCAGTGGGCTGCATATTGGCATCGTAGAGGATGCTGCCGCCGTCGGCTGCCCAGCGCGGGTTGCTGTTGTTGCTGCGGTCATCGGTCAGGCGCGTGATAGCGCTGCTGGCTACATCCAGCGCATAGATATCCTGCGCTTCGTCATCCAGGTAGCCGATGGCGTCAAAGCGATACACCGTGCGGTCGACGCGGTAGGCTTCTTTGCCGAGGTTGGGCGCTTCGGCATCGGCTTTGGCGCTGAAGGCGATCTTCGCGCCATCGGGCGACCATGCCAAGCCGCCACCGACTCCCCGTTCAAAATCGCTCAGTTGCCGGGCTTCGCCACCATCCACTGGCAGCAGGTGAAGTTGTGCCAGCCCGCTGCGGTCGCTGATGAAAGCGATTGCTTTGCCATTGGGCGACCAGCGCGCGCCACGGTCGGATTGCTCGCCATGGGTCAGCCGCCGCGCTTCGCCGCTGGCCAAGTCCAGCAGGTACAAAGCCGCGTATTCCTTGTCCGCTTCGGCGTCAATCTGGCTGATGGTATAGACGACGCGCTCGCCATCGGGTGATAGCGCGCCGTCATTAAGAAATTGCAGAGCAAACAGGTCTTCTGGCTGTATGCTGCGCCGCTCTTGCATCTTGACCTCCTCAGTCGCATTGGATTTGCGGCGAGTCTAGCGCATATTGCGCCTGTCCTGCGGGTATAATCGACATAGCAAAGCAACTGGGAGCGCCAATCCATGCCTCGCGATACCAAATCCTTGTCGCAAGCCCGCTACAGCCAGTTCGCCGCCGGCTATGTAAGCTCCGAAACACACGCGCATGGCAGCGACTTGGATCGGCTGCTGGCAATCACGCGGCCCCAAAAGCGTTGGCGGGCGCTGGATATCGCCACTGGCGGCGGGCACACCGCGTTGAAGTTCGCGCCGCATGTCGCGCATGTCATCGCCAGCGACCTGACGCCGCGTATGCTGGAATCAGCCCGCCGCTTCATTACTTCACAAGGCGTGGACAATGTGTCTTTCCGACAGGCGGATGCAGAGAACCTGCCTTTTGACCGCGCGCAATTCGACCTGGTTACCTGCCGCATCGCCCCGCACCATTTCCCCGATGCGCAGCGCTTTTTATGTGAATGCGCCCGCGTGCTCAAGCCCGGCGGCGCGCTTATGCTGCAAGACCACCTGCTGCCCTATGATGACGGGGCGGCGCGTTATATTGATGCTTTTGAGCGCCTGCGCGACCCCAGTCACAATCGCGCCTTCAACCAAGCCGAATGGACGCAGCTATGCGCCCGCGCGGGCTTGGAAGTCGAATACAGCGAGCGCTATCGCAAGACGCATGACTTTCTAAGCTGGGCGCGGCGGCAAGGACCAGACGCCGACACAATCGCCCGGTTGATCGATCTGATGCGCAGCGCTCCGCCCATCGCCCGCGACTGGATGAACCCGCAGCGCTGGGGCAGCCAAGAGGCGACTTTCGAAAACCGCCATAGCCTCATCCGCGCGCGTCTGCGCTAAGCGATGCCCAAGCTCCTGGTCGCCAGCGGTATCTTCTACCCCGAGCCAGGCGGTCCGGCGACCTATCTGCGCGCCCTGTTGCCGGCTTTGCAAAAGCGCGGCTGGCAAGTGCGCGTGCTGACCTATGGGGCATCCCAGGCTGACGGCGACTGTCCCTACCCTGTCAAGCGCATTGAACGCAAGAGCTACCCGCTGCGCCTGGCGACCTATGCGCTTGCCGCCCATAGGGGGCTGGCATGGGCGGATGTCGTCTATTCGCATACCATTGACCTGCCGCTGTGGACACGCCGCCGCGCCCCGCGCATCATGAAAGTAGTCGGCGACCAGGCTTGGGAACGGTGCCTGCGCAAAGGCTGGATCCCGCCCGAGCTGGGCATAGACGACTTCCAGCAGCTCGCTGGCGATTGGCGCATCGACTGGCAGAAGCGCTCGCGCTCGCGGCAGGTGGCGGCGCAAGACGCGGTCATCGCGCCAAGTATGTACCTGCGGGATATGGCGCTGGGCTGGGGGGTTGGCCCCGCCAATATCCACGTTATCTACAACGCGCTGCCAGCCATGGAGCTGCCAAGCGAACCCCGCCATAGCCTGCGCGCGCGGCTAGGCTGGGGCGATGCGCCGACCCTGCTCACGGTGGCGCGGCTGCAGCGCTGGAAAGGCATTGACCATTTGCTCGAGGCGCTGGCTGGGCTGCCTGATGTGCGCTTGGTCGTGGCGGGGGATGGGCCTGACCGCGCGCGCCTGGAAGGGCTGGCTCTGCCCCTGGGGGAGCGCGTGCAATTTACGGGGCGCTTGCCAGCGGCTGATGTGCTGCGGCGGATGAAAGCGGCTGACGGCGTCGCTTTGTACAGCGCCTACGAAGGCTTGTCGCACACGCTTTTGGAGAGCTTGCGCGTCGGCACGCCGGTGCTGGCCAGCGCGGTCGGCGGCAATGTGGAAGTTGTAAAAGCGGGGATAAATGGCTTGCTGGTACCGCATGTCGATATCGCCGCGCTGCGGGCGGGCATCGTGGAATTGCTGGCGCGGCGCGCTGAATTGGCTGCCAACACGCCGCTGGGTTTGGAAAAATTCGCTTTTGATCGCATGGTCGCGGCTACCGATGCGACGCTGCGCTCGCTGCTGGCTTGATTTCACCCCCCCCAAATGAGGAAGGGTCCGGGGGGATGGGCGCTGTATTCGCAGGACTTGCTTGCACTTACTTTGGTGGTAAAAGGTTTGGAGTGATTGCCCTGGCAGAGGCTGCGCAGGATTTGACAGCCTGGTTACGCTGCGTTAATCTCCTATCTGACTGTAGCCGCAGGCAGTCGGCACTTTCTTCTTAAGATTGCAACTTTCTCGGTCGTCCATTGGGTGGCTTTAGGCGCAATTGAGGGATTATGTTAAACTATTTCATCAGACGGTTGCTGTACATGGGCATCGTTCTGTTTTTTGTTTCGCTTTTGTCCTTCTACATCATCAACCTGCCGCCGGGCAGTTGGATCCAGAATTACGCATCCGAGCTAGAGGCTTCGGGGGATATAGTCGACCAATCCGAGCTGGAGTTCTTGTTGCAGCGCTATGGGTTGGATCGCCCTCTGCATGAACAGTACCTGCGCTGGATCATCCCGCTGGTTACAGAGGGCGACTTCGGACAGTCCTTTGAATGGGGGCAGCCAGTCTGGCCCCTGATTGAAGAGCGGCTCTTCCTGACGATGACTGTGTCCTTGGCGTCGATACTCTTCGTGTATGTCGTCTCGGTGCCTATCGCCTTGTACTCTGCCATCAATCAGTATTCAATCGGCGATTATTTTTTCTCGTTTATAGGGCTGATTGGCTTGGCGACGCCCAATTTTTTGATTGCGTTGGTCTTCATGATTATTATGCTGCGCGTCTTTGGCGTAACGCCGGGCGGGCTGTTCTCGCCGGAATACTTAAGAGCGCCTTGGAGCCTGGCGAAATTCTGGGATATGTTGACGCATCTGCCGGTGCCCGTCATCGTGATTGGCACGGCAGGCACGGCGGGCTTAATCCGCATTTTACGGGCGCAATTGCTGGATGAGTTTCAAAAGCAATATGTCATCACCGCGCGGGCGAAGGGCCTGCGCGAGCGCTTCCTCATCGTCAAATACCCGCTGCGCATGGCATTCAACCCGATCGCCAGCAATATCGGCAGTTTGTTGCCGCAAATTGTCTCTGGCTCGGCTATCGTCTCCATCGTCCTGGGCTTGCCCACCACCGGCCCTTTGCTCTTCCGCGCCTTGATCGCCCAGGATACCTTTGCCGCCGCCAGTATGCTCTTGATGCTCAGCGTGCTGACTGTCGTAGGCGTATTCATTTCCGACTTGCTGCTGATGTGGCTGGACCCGCGCATTCGCTACGAGAGGAGCAATTAGTGGCGACCGAGCCGGGCAGCGCGGTGAGCCACCTCCGCGCCGACGATACGTTGCATTACCAGATTCTCTCGCAGCGGCAGTTGATCTGGCGCAAGTTTCGGCGGCATCGCGTTGCCTACTTCTGCCTGGTGTTTTTGTGCCTGTTTTATCTCTTGGCGATCTTCGCCGAGTTCTTCGCGCCCTATGGGGCTTTCACGCGCGATACCAATTTTCTGTATGCGCCGCCCACGCCGATCCACTTCGTCGATGCGGATGGCGTCTTCCATGTCCGCCCTTTCGTTTACAAAATCACGAATGAACTGGACCTCGAGACCTTCCAGCGCCACTATGTCGAAGACAAGGATGAGCTATTTTTCATCGAATTTTTTATTCGCGCTGAGCCGTACCGCCTGCTTGGCTTTATCGAGACTGATATCCACTTCTTCGGCGTGCCAGAAGAAGCGGCATTTTTCCTGGCGGGCACGGACGGGCTGGGGCGGGATTTGTTCAGCCGTATGCTCTTGGGCGCGCGCACATCGCTGTTTGTCGGCTTGCTGGGCTTGGCTATTGGCTTCGTGCTCGGCTTAATCTTCGGCGGCATCTCCGGCTATTATGGGGGTAGCGCGGATATGCTCATCCAGCGCATGATTGAATTCTTGCAGTCGCTGCCGACGTTGCCGCTCTGGATGGCGCTTTCGGCGCTTGTCCCGCCGGATTGGACGCCGATTCAGGTTTACTTCGGCATATCGCTGGTCTTGGCATCGGTCGGCTGGACGGGTTTGGCGCGCGTTGTCCGCGGCAAGCTCATCAGCCTGCGCGAAGAAGATTATGTGCTAGCGGCGAAGTTGGCTGGCTTAAAGGAACATGCCATCATCATGCGCCACCTGCTGCCGGGTTTTCTGAGTTACCTCATCGTGCATTTGACCTTGGCGATACCGCATATGATCCTCGGCGAGACGGCGCTCAGCTTCCTCGGTTTGGGCATCCAGCCGCCCGCCGTTAGCCTGGGCACGCTCTTGCAGGATTCCCAAAATGTGCAGACAGTCACGATTAATCCCTGGCTGTTGTATCCTGGGGCGGTGGTGGTGGTGATCGTCATCGCTTTTAACTTCCTGGGCGATGGCTTGCGCGACGCAGCCGACCCCTACAAGCATATCTGAAGGCGCGCTGATGGCGGAAAAGTTGCTGCAAGTCGAGAATCTCAAGACACATCTGCCTCTGGAAGAAGGTTTGCTGAAGGCGGTCGATGGCATCAGCTTCACGATGGGTCGCGGCGAGACCTTGGGCTTGGTCGGGGAATCGGGCTGTGGAAAGAGCCTGGCGGTGAGCGCCATCATGCGCCTGAACCCGAGCTTCGCCGAGATTCAAGGCAACGTAACCTACTACCCCTTGGCTGGCGCGCCCATCGAGCTGACGGCTTTGGACGCCTATGGTCCTGAGATTCGGGCAATACGCGGCGGCGAGATCGCCATGATCTTCCAGGAGCCGATGACCTCATTCTCGCCCCTGCACACCATCGGCAACCAGATCACCGAAGCCATCCGCATTCATCGCCGCGATGACAAACAGGCGGCGGCTGAAATCGCCATTGACCTGCTGCGGCGGGTGGGCATGTCCAACCCGGCCCAGCGCATGAACGAATATCCGCATCAGCTATCGGGCGGGATGCGTCAGCGGGCGATGATCGCCATGGCGCTGTCCTGCGAGCCGTCGCTGCTAATCGCCGATGAGCCGACAACCGCGCTGGATGTGACCGTGCAGGCGCAGGTCTTGCAGCTCATGCGCGACCTGCAGCATGAGTTCGGCATGTCGATCCTCTACATCACGCATGATTTAGGGGTCATCGCCCGCATGGTGCAAACGGTAGCCGTCATGTACCTGGGGCGCATCGTCGAGATCACCGATGTGGACAGCCTCTTCTATACCGCGAAACACCCCTATACCGAGGCGCTGATCCAGTCCGTGCCGAAGCTGGGCAAGAAGTCGCGCGCGCGCCTGGAGTCGATCCGCGGGGCGGTGCCCGTGCCCATCAATCGTCCGCCCGGCTGTGGATTTTTCCCGCGTTGCGCCGCCGCGATCGAAGGCTTGTGCGACCGCCATGATCCACCCCTGATACAAATCGAAGACCAGCACGCTGTCGCCTGTTTTGTCTACCCGCAGGTGGTGGACGCGCTTGGCGATAGCCCGCGGGAGGGCGCGCATCATGCAGCCTGAGCAGGTCATCTTGCAGGTCAAGGCGCTGAAGAAGTATTACCCGGTGGAAAAGGGCTGGCTGCGGCGGCAGGTCGGGCAGGTGAAGGCGGTTGATGATGTCAGCTTCCGCATCATGCGCGGCGAAGTCCTGGGCTTGGTGGGGGAGTCCGGCTGTGGCAAGACGACGTTGGGGCGCTGTGTCTTGCGCGCGATTGAGCCGACCAGCGGCGAAATCACGCTTCGGACGAGCGACGGGCAGACGATTGATGTCTGCGCGTTGGAGAAACAAGAATTGCGTGAGCTGCGCAAAGAGATGCAGATGGTCTTCCAAGACCCCTTCTCGTCGCTTTCGCCGCGCATGACAGTGCTGGATATCATCGGCGAGCCGCTGTGGGCGCAGGGCGTCCGCGGCAAGGAGTTGGAGGCGACCGTCCGTGAGCTGGCGGATTTGGTGGGCTTAAATAGCGGGCATTTGAACCGTTATCCCAATGCCTTCAGCGGCGGGCAGCGGCAGCGCATCGGCATCGCGCGCGCCCTGGCGACGCAGCCCGGGCTCATCGTCGCCGATGAACCAGTGTCCGCCCTTGATGTGTCCATCCAGGCGCAGATTCTTAATTTGCTGCAAGACTTGCAGGAAAAGCTGGGGCTGACTTACCTTTTTATCGCCCACGACCTCAGTGTCGTAGAACATATTGCCGACCGGGTGGCGGTGATGTATGTGGGCAAAATTGTCGAGCTGGCGGCGACGGAAGACCTTTATCTCCGCCCCCAGCACCCTTATACCGAGGCGCTTTTGTCGGCGGCGCCCAAGCCCGACCCGCGCCTGGAGGAGCAGCAGATCATCCTCAGCGGCGAGGTGGCGAACCCAGCAAACCCGCCCAGCGGCTGTTCCTTCCATCCCCGCTGCCGCTATGCGCAGGCACGATGCCGCGAAGAGCAGCCCTTACTGGAAGAAGTTGCGCCGGGGCACTTCGCCGCCTGTCATTTTGCTGTGGAGTTATCGTTGGCTGGCGTCGCCGTATGATGCGGAATCAGCGGCTGGCGGAGTGAAATCGGAAGCCAGGAGTGACTCAAAAGGAGGTGAGCGCCTAGCAGAAAAGCAATTTTTCGCTTAAAGCAATTCATTCACAAGGAGAAGCACACAATGTTCAGAAGTAACTACAAAGCGCTGCTGATTAGCATGTTGGCGGCGCTATTGGTCTTGTCAGCTTTTGGCGTGGCTGCGCAGGAGGCTGGCTATTCGGCGGCGGATAACCTCCGCACCTGGGCGCTTGAGGATTACGAAGCGGAAACGGGCAATAGCATCGCTATGTTCAACGAAGCGCCGATGCTGGCGGAGATGGTCGCCGCGGGCGATCTGCCGCCGGTCGAAGAACGGTTGCCAGAGCGCGGGGATATCATGGTCGTACAGCCGCGCGAAGCCATCGGTACCTATGGCGGCGAAATCACCTTCAACGCGACCAACCCGACTTCCTTCGGCAATACCGGCTTCACGGCTTGGGATCAACATCTGACCGGCTTCTCAACGAACTGGGAAGTTGTCTTCCCCGAGGTGGCGAAGAGCGTTGAACTGTCTGACGATGCTTCGGTCGCCACAGTGCATCTGCGCCGCGGTATGAAGTGGAGCGATGGCATGCCGGTTACCGCCGATGATGTGATGTTCTGGTACGAAGACATCATGTTGCACCCGGACCTGCCCAATATGTCGAATGCGCTTAAGCCCGGCGGCACGCCCCTGGTGGTGGAGAAAGTGGACGACCACACCGTCAATTTCATCGCCGCGCAACCCAACCCAGCCTTCGCGCTGGTGGTCGCGCGCAGCGGCCAAGGCTTCCCGCTGGCACCGCGGCATTACTTGCAGCAATGGCATGCGGACTATAATGACGATGCGCAGTCGCTGGCGGAATCCGAGGGCTACGATACCTGGGCGGGCGCATTCCAGTTCCACATGAACGGGCAAACCGGGCAGAGCGACTTTGACCCCGACTTGCCAGTAGTCAAGCCTTGGACGCTGGACCAGGTCGACGACTTCGGCAACAAGTTCTATGTGCGCAACCCCTACTATTGGAAGGTCGATACCGCAGGCAACCAGTTGCCGTATATCGACCGCCAGGTGCGCTTGCTGCTGGGCGAGCCAGAAGTTGTCATCCTGAATGTGCAGGCAGGCGCGATTGATTACGGCTTCTACAACCTGGAAGTCAGCGATTTGCCGGTGTTGAAGGCTGGCGAGGCGGATGGCAACTACACAACCATCCTCTGGCCCGCTGACCAAGGCGCGATGAGCAAGTATCAATTCAACATCACGGTCAATGACCCGGTGCTGAACGAGATCTTCAACGACCTGCGCTTCCGCCAGGCGATGTCTTTGGCGATCAACCGCGATGAGATTAACGAAGTGCTCTTCTTCGGCCAGGCGGTGCCGCGGCAATGGGGCGTATCATCGCAATCCGCGCTGTATGAAGACTGGATGGCAGGGCATTATGCCGATTACGACCCCGACCAAGCCAATGCTCTGCTTGACGACATGGGCTTGACGACGGGCGATGACGGCGTGCGTATGCGCCCGGATGGCCAGCCGCTAGCCATCGTGCTTTGGGATGCCATCAACCGCATCCCCATGTCCGAGCTGGTGGCGGAGTATTGGGAAGCGGTCGGAGTCGATGTCGAGATCAACCCGAGCACGCGCGAGGCCTTCAAGCAGGCATTGCTGGCCAACGAAGTCCACGCTTCGGTGTGGTTTGCCGATGTCGTCTCGGAGAAAGATATGTACCAGCGCCCGATCTGGCTGCGCCCACCCTATGGCATTGATTCCACGCCGGTCGGCGGCGGCTTGGCTTGGCGTCAATGGTGGCTCTCCGATGGCGCGGAAGGCGAAGAACCGCCTGAATACCAGCAAGAGCAGATGCGCCTGGTCGATGAATGGCAACTGACCGAGGTCGGCTCGGAGCGCTATCTGGAGCTGGGCCGGCTGCTGGTCGCCAATACCGTGCGCAATATCTACCATATCGGTCCCGTGGGCGAAGCGCCTGAGGTCTTCATCCGCTCCAACCGGCTGCACAACTTCACGCCGGCGGAGGGCGTCGTCTACATCAGCCACCTCGAGAGCGGCCACTCCGATCAGTGGTTCGTCAGCGAGTAGATAGCAAGTTATTCGTGGGCGGGTTTATGCTGGGTCATGAGCCCGCCACACTCCCGCAATATCCTTTGTTTCAGGGACAATCGCGCGACGAGTATCGGCTGCGCGCGAATAAGGTGAGGCATACATGAACTGGTCGCAGATAAAATATCAGCCGGAACGCACGAAGACCTACCTGGGCAGCCCCAGCATTTTGCGCTTGCCGGATGGCGCTTTGCTCGCCTCGCATGATTATTTCGGCTTGGCCGGCTGCCCAAAAAACCACGAAGCTGAAGAAAGCCTGACCAGCATCTACCGCTCGGAGGACGGTGGCGCTTCCTGGGTGAATATCACGCATATTATGAACTGCTATTGGAGCAGCTTGTTCTGGCATGGCGGCGCGGCGTATATCCTGGGCACTTCTCAGCAATATGGATCGATCGTCATTCGCCGCAGCGATGATGGCGGCTTCACCTGGACGCACCCGGCTGACGCGGGCAGTGGTTTGCTCTTTCGCGGCGGGGTCTATCATGACCCGCCCAATTACCATTGCGCGCCCGTGCCGGTGCTGCGCCACGCGGGGCGACTCTACCGCGCCTTTGAAGATTGTGACCCGCCGGGCTGGGGCAACTTTCAGGCTTGCGTGATATCCGCGCCCGTTGACGCCGACTTGCTGGATGCCTCCAACTGGACGATGAGCAACAAACTGGCTTTCGACCAGACTTGGATCCCGCGTGAATGGGACGCAGAGCGGGCGAACCCGGCTGGCTGGCGCGAGGGCAATGTTGTGGCTGCGCCGGACGGCGAATTATGGAATATCCTGACCTTTGAAGGTGGCGCAACCCTCGATGAGAAAGCGCCGCGCCTGCGCATCGAAGACGAAGGCAAACGGCTCAGCTTTGACCCCGAAAGCGACTACATCGACTTCCCCGGTGCCAAAGCCAAATTCGTCATCCGCCGCGACCCCGTAACGGGCAAGTACCTCGCGCTGGTGAACCGCCTGGCAAACAAGGACATCCTTGAGCAATTGGCGGGTGACCTCGCCTCGCAGCGATACCGCGCCCGGCACCCCATGCGCCAGCGCAATGTGCTTTCGCTGACTGTTTCGGATGACCTTCGCAACTGGCGCGCTGCCAAAGACCTGCTGCTTGACGATACTGGCTTGCAGCCGGAAGCCTCCATGCTGCTCACCGGCTTCCAATATGTGGATTGGCAGTTTGATGGCGCGGGCTTGATTTATGTCGTGCGCACCGCCTATCGTGGCGCGCGCAATTTTCATGATTCCAACCAGATGATATTTCGGACGCTCGCGGATTTCCGCCGTTATGTGTAACCGAAAGGCGGAACACGGATGACCTGGAGCGAAGTCAAATACCAACCTGAATTGTCCAAGACCTACCTGGGCAGCCCTAGCATTTTGCGCTTGCCGGATGGCGCTTTGCTGGCTTCGCATGATTATTTCGGCCTGCCTAATTGTCCAAAAAATCATGAGAACGAAGAGAGCTTGACCAGCATCTATCGTTCTGAAGATGAGGGCGATACCTGGTCCAACATTACGCACATTATGAATTGCTATTGGAGCAGCCTGTTCGCGCATCGTGGCAGCGTGTATATCTTCGGCGTATCCCAGCAATATGGCTCGATCGTCATTCGCCGCAGCGATGATGGCGGCTTCACCTGGACACACCCTGCCGATAGCTCAAGCGGCTTGCTCTTCCCGGGCGGAGCTTTTCGCCAAGCGCCCAATTATCACTGCGCGCCCATGCCCGTGCTGGAGCATGATGGGCGGCTCTACAAGGCATTTGAAGACGCCGACCCGCCGCGGCATGGGCCCAGCTTCCACTCCTGCGTGGTTTCCGCGCCGGTGGATGCCAACTTGCTGGAGGCGGCGAATTGGACGATCAGCAACAAGATTCCTTTTGACCCCGCCTGGATACCGGCGGAATGGGACGCGCCCGAGCGCCCCTGCTGGCTGGAGGGCAACGTCGTCGTCTCGCCGAGTGGCGAGCTTTGGAATATCCTGCGTTTGAACGCGAAGCCGATGGTCAACCGCGCGGCCATCGTCAATGTTCTGGACGGAGGGCGGCGCATCGCTTTTGAGCCCGGGGGCGGCTTCATCGACTTCCCGGGCGGCGGCAGCAAATTCACCATTCGCTACGACGATGCAACTGGAAAATACCTTGCGCTGGTGAATAATGTAACTAACCGAGCCTGGCACAGCCAACGCAATATCCTGTCGCTGAGTATCTCCGAAGACCTGATTAATTGGCGCATTGTGCGGAGGCTGATGGCAGACCGCAGTGGTTTGACGCCCGAGGATTCAGCGCGGCTCACTGGCTTTCAATATGTCGATTGGCAGTTTGACGGGGACGACATCATGTATCTGGTGCGCACCGCTTATCGTGGCGCTATTCGCTATCATGATTCCAACCGCATCATCTTCCGCAAGCTGCGGGATTTCCGCGCCTTGCTGTGAACTTCGGGCGGGAGCGGACGAGTCACCGCCTCGCCCCTACACTGAAGCTCGGTGTTGAATCTATTGCCTGTCATCGGCGTAGGGGTCGCGCCCGAGCAGTGTGCCTTGGCGGATTTGCTGCTGCCAGGGTTTTTTCGCCACGCCTTGATAGCCCAGCTCGCGCAGCCGTTCCGCTTCCAACATTTCCAGTTGGTCGGCGACTTGGGGGTATGCTTGCGGGGGTATGGGCTGGTCCCGCCCGGCGGCATCCCGATACACATAGCCCGCGCCGGCGCACCAGTCGCAGTCTTCGCCTAAGCCGATTTCGTCTTCAAACCAGCCAAAGCCATCGCAGGATGGGCAGCGGACGATGGTCATGCGACAGCTTCCTTTGGGTTTTTGCTTGTTGATAAGTGCATTCAAGTTTACAATGAAAATCCTACATACACGATCGCAGTGAGGCAGATGAGCGCACCGTCACAGCCCAGCCTAGCCCGCAGCCTGCTGCCCGCGCTGACGATTCTGTTGCTCATTGTTGTTCAAGCGCAGCACTTCCACAACCGCGCCTATCGCCAGGACGAAGCCTGGGATGTGCATTATGCTTTGCAAAATATCCGCGCGGTCGGCTTGCCAGAGCATGTCGCGCAGGTCTTGTATCAGTTGCCGCCGCCCAACTTTCTGCAAGATATTTGGCTGCACCTGTTTGGGCACCACGAACGCATCGTGCGCTTTTTCTCGGCGCTGATGACCATGCTCACGTTGGCCATGTTTTATCGGCTGGCGGCTGATTTGTACGGTCGGCGCTTTGGCTGGCTGGCGCTGGTGCTGCTGGGCACAAGTAGCCTCTTCGCCTTTTATAGCCATGAGGCGCGTCCCTATGCGGCGCTGGCGCTCGGCGCGGCGGGCTTCCCCTGGGCGCTGCTGCGCTTCCTTCGACAGCCCAATCGCCGTCGTGGGCTCTTTTTGAGCCTGGTGACGATCCTGCCGGCATTTATGCATCCTTATCTGGCTTATGTCTATATCGCGCAAGTGTTGTGCCTATTGCTCTTTGCGCGTATCAACCTGCGCCGGCAGTCCCGTCAAATCGCCTTGGTGCTGGCTTTGGGCATCGTCATCGCCTATCGCGTTATGCTCAACTTTGGCGGGCACAGCGGCAGCATCAGCCACAATATCAACACGGACTGGCTGGGCTTGCGAGAGCTATATGACCACCTGCATTTTCGTCCCGAGGCCCTGGGGCTGTTTTTGCTGGCGGGTGGCAGCCTATTCGCGCTATGGAAGTGCCTGCCGCGCCCAGCCAATCGCCGCGCGCCCAGCCAATCGCCACAAGTTCCCTGGAGCAGCCTCATGCGCCGCCCAGCCGGCTGGCGAGAGGGCTGGCTGCTGCTTTCGTTGCTGCTGCTGCTGGCTTTGCCGCTGCTGGTGAACCTGGTCGTGCCCAGCGTAACGCCGCGTCATTTTCTGATAACCCTGCCCTTCATCGTCCTGCTGGCTTGTTTGTGCCTGCGCCAGTTGCCCGGCTATTTGCAGCTGCTGGCGGCGCTGTTTTTTTGCATCCCTTTCGTTTTTCAATTTCGTTCGCACAGCAGCAATGGCGCTTATTGGGAGATTATCGACCACCTGGAGCGATATGCCGACCCGGCTAACGACCATTTCGCGGTGATGGCGCGGGAATTGTGGGAGAATATCGCCATCAATTATTATCTGCAGGAAGGCTCACGGCTGGGTTTGGGCGAAAGCGACATCTTCCATTTCAGCGGGCAAGAGCTTGAAGCCATCGCTAGCGCGCCAATTCGTTTCGATGAAGCGCTGCTGGATACGCGCTATTTTCCTGATGATGTAACGTTGCTGCCCGACTACCTGGCCGATAGCCAGCGATTATGGCTGATGCTGGGCAACAGCTACCCGGCCGGCGAGGTTATGCTGGCGGCGATCGAAGACGAATTCTCACTCTACAGCGCGGTGACATTTCGCGGCGAGACTTATTATCGCGGGCTGGAAATACGGGAATATCGCCGGCAGCCGCATGATGCCGCGCCCCGGCTGCGCTTTGGCGAAGACATTTTCCTGCTAGCCTGGCGCTTGAATAATGACCGTATCATTGCGCCCTGCGACTCTATCTCGGTCGATACCTGGTGGTCGGTCGCGCAGCCGCTGGACAAGCTCTACAGCAGCACCCTGGTCATCGCCGCCGCGGACGGGCAAGGAGTCATCAACAGCGATGCCGTGCCCGGCGGCATCTATCCAACTCCGCTTTGGCAGCCCGGGCAACTCTATTTTGACGAGCGCGAGCTGAAACTGCCCTGCGGCTTGCCCGCCGGCGACTATCCGCTGCTGCTAGGTATGTATGCAACGCCGGGCGCGGAGGGCGAATCGCCGCAAAACTTACTAATTCACAGCGCGGATGGCGCGCCAAGCGACCGCCAGCTCGAATACTTGACTACCTTGGTGGTGCCGCCCTAGCCCTGCGCCTGCGACATCCACCTGCAATCGCCCTGCAGCGCATATAGTGTCTGCGCCGGCAGAAGGGTCATGCGCGATATGCTGAATAGCTTGAGGATGCGCTCCTGCAGCAGGGGTTGGCGGCGCTCATTCGCGGCTGGGCTGGCTATTTGGCTGCGCCTAACTTGCTTGGCGGGCGCATCGCGGTCTCAAAAAGCTCTTGATAGCCGGCGGCGTATTTTTCTGGCGAGAAGAAATCCAGCGCAAAAGCGCGCGCCTTTGCCGCCATCGCCGTGACATCCAGCGCATAGATCTGTCGCAGCGCGCGCAGCAGATCGTCGGCATCGTCGGGCGCAATCAGCAGGCTGTTTTCGCCATCCTGGATGATATCGGGGATGCCGCTGATGCGCGTGCCGATGACCGGCGTGCCCGTCATCATCGCTTCGACAATCACCCGCGGCAGCCCTTCGGAGAGCGATGGCAAGACCATCACCCGCGCCGCAGCGAAGTACTCCGCCAGCCGCTTTTGACTCACCGCGCCCACAAAGTCAACGCGCTGGCTGATGCCAAGTTCCCGCGCCTGAGCTTGCAGCGCCTTGGCATAATCGGCATTGACGGGCGCGCCCACCAACTGCAAACGCGCTTGCGGATGATCCAGCCGGGCGAAAGCGTCCAGTAGATGATGCACGCCCTTGCCGTGCCGCAGCACGCCGGCATAGACGATATCGACAGCTTGCTCGGCGGGCAGCTTGCGGGGCGTCTGGCGAAAAACATCGGTGTCGCTCCAGGTCATAAAACGTACTTGCGGCAGCCTGGGCGCAAAGGCTCGCGACCGTTCGGCAGTTGTCGAAGAGACGGTGCGGGCGGCATCGGCATGGCGAAAGGCGAAACGGGCGCAAGCCAGCATCAGGGCGCGGTAGAGGCTTGGCAAAGGCACAGTCCGCTGCAAAAAAAGGTCGACCTCAAAGTTGTTGTGATTCTCAATAATCAGCCGAGGCTTGCGCCCAATCAGCCCGCCCAGCAGCTTCACCCCGACGCCAACCGCGCCTTCGAAAGGGCTTTGCGCCACGATGATATCGGCTCGGCGGCGCAGGCACAGCCCGCCCAGCAGCAGCGGCGCCAAGGCGAAAAATGTCAGGTAGCGCAGGAGGGAAAGCGGCAACTGTGGCAGCAGGAAAAAGCCGACTGACTCATGAAAATGCCTCCCGCGCGCGCTGGCCGCAAAGCCGATGACGCGAATCTCATAGCCAGGTAGATCCGCCAGCAAGCGCCACTTGCGCGCATTTGTGCTACCCAGCGGCTGGTTGTAACGCGCGCTGCTGAGCCAGCAGACCTGGATGCGGCGCTTGGGGTGCTGGTCGGCGCTGTGGCTCATGCCTAGAGGGCTGCTAATTGCGACGCCGCCCGATTAAGAAGAGCAAGAACAGCAATGCCAAGCCACCGACAACAGCCGCGATCGCCAGGACATCGCCGCGCGTGGCTGGTTCGTCAGCCGCTGGCGCATCAATCTCGGTGATGGTTACCGGCGTCAAGGTTGGCTGGGCGGTCGGCTCGACCACAGCGGTTTGGGTTGGCGCTTGGGTATCAGCGGGCTGCAGCTCAGTTGGCGCTGCGGTGGGTGTCTGCGCCTGGGCGGTTTCAAGTTGCGCTGTCGCGGTGGCTTGCGCATCCAAGGTGCCTTGCAGGCGCGCGACCGAGCTCGATTCGGCTTGGGCGGTGGCTGTGATATCGACAGTCGGGGTCGGCGTGTTTGTTGGCGTATCCGTTGGGACGGGCGTATCTGTTGGCGTATCCGTTGGGGCGGGCGTGTCGGTTGGCGTATCGGTTGGGACTGGCGTGTCAGTCGGGACGGGCGTATC
>VXNO01000040.1 GCA_009840575.1 Chloroflexota bacterium
TCATCTTGGGCGGCTGGACGGTCAGCGCGGCCAGCATCATCGGCATCTTTCTCATCATCGGTACCGTCGGCAAGTCGGCGCAATTCCCGCTGCATGTCTGGCTGCCGGATGCCATGGAAGGTCCCACGCCCGTCAGCGCGATGATCCATGCCGCGGCCATGGTCTCAGCGGGCATCTTCTCGCTGGTGCGTCTGTTCCCGCTTTTCGCCGCTGGTGGCGACCCGCATCACGGCATTATGACCGAGCCACTGGCTTTCATGGCGGTCATCGGCTCGTTCACAGCGCTCTTCGCGGCGACCATGGCCCTGGCGCAGAGCGATGTCAAAGCGGTGCTGGCCTATTCGACCATCTCACAACTAGGATTCATGATGGCGGCGCTGGGCATCGGCGCGTACATTGCGGCGGCTTTTCATCTGATTACGCATGCCTTCTTCAAAGCGCTGCTCTTCATGGCGGCGGGCAGCGTCATCCACGGCATGGAGCATGGCGAGCACCATGTCCACGAACACGGTCATGGTCATCATCCTGATTCGTCGGAGGAGCGCGAGGGGGTTTTCGACCCGCAAGATATGTTTAATATGGGCGGCTTGCGCAAGACCATGCCGGTCACATTTTGGACGTTTCTGATTGGCGGTCTGGCGCTTTCGGGCTTGCCGATTGTGACGGCTGGCTTTTGGTCGAAGGACGAAATCCTGGCGGACGCCTGGCTGGGCGTGCAGAACTATGGCAGCGGCGCGCATGCTTTGGTCTTTTTCATGCTGGCGCTGGCTGCCTTCATGACCGCTTTTTATACCATGCGCCAGATCTCTCTGACCTTCGGCGGCGAGGCGCGTAGTGAAGCCGCCAAGCACGCCAACCTGGGGCAGGGCGTCGTCAGCATCGCCATGACGCTGCCTTTGGTCATCTTGTCCTTCTTTGCGATTGGCGCGGGCTTCGTGGGCGTTCCCAACGATTTCCCGGTGTTCAGCGCTATCTTTTCGCCCGAATACAACAACTTCAAACACCTGCTGATCGAGGCCCTGCCGCCCAACGAAGCGACCGCCGCCTTCGCCTCGCTGCCGGAATACCATGCCAAGCCGCCGCCCTTCAATATCATCCCCGTAGGCACATCCGTCCTGGTGGCGCTGCTGGGCTTGTGGCTGGGCTGGCTGGTCTATTGGCGCAAGCCGCTCAAAGCCGGCCAGCGCGACCCCATGGAGAACTTCTTGGGCCCGCTACACGCCGTGATGAAGAATCGCTATTACCTGGACGACCTATACGGGCGGGTTTTCGTCGCGCCATCGCAATGGCTGAGCGCGCAGGTTATCGTCTTTCTCGATCGCGGCATAATCGACGCGCTGCTGCACATCATCGCGCGCCTCTTTACCTGGCTGGGCGACCTGGTTAAGGTCTTGAATCTGTGGCTGATTGATGGCGTGGGCGATGGCATCCCGATTGCCATATTCAATTTTGGCGGCTGGCTGCGGCGCATGCAGAGCGGGCGCATCCAACAATACATGCTCTTCATCCTGGCGGCGGCGGTGGCCATCGGCGTTGTGCTGGCGCTGTCGGCGGGCGCGGCGCTGGCGCAATAAGGGGGCGCATCCATGGTAGACATTTTTGGCATTGACGCGCTCTCCGTCCTGGTCTTTGCGCCGGCGCTGAGCGCTTTGGCAGTGGCGGCGCTGGCATCACTGCTCCCTAACAAACAGATCGGTCGCTGGACGGCGCTGATTCTGTCGCTGTTGATCGCGCTATTGAGCATCCAGGTCTTCTTTGATTATCAGGCGGCGGGGCTGGGCATTGGCGATGAGCCATTCATCATCACCCAGGATTCGGTCTGGTTTGAGGCGCTCGGCGCGCGCTGGACGCTGGGCATTGATGGCATCAGCGCCGTGATGATTTTGCTTACCGGTTTATTGACGCCGCTGGCTATCCTGGCGAGCTGGAATATCGACGACCGCGCCAATATGCACCTGGCGCTGCTGCTCCTTTTTGAGACCGGCAGCATGGGCGTCTTCGCGGCTATGGACTTGATGGTTTTCTTCCTCTTCTACGAGCTGACGCTGGTGCCAATGTACTTCCTCATCAACCAGTGGGGCAGTATGCCCAAAGCCGGCGTCAAGTATTCGGGACGCTTTTATGCCTCGACCAAGTTCATGATTTATTCTTTCGGTGGCACCTTGGGCATGTTGCTGGCCACGCAGTTGATCGGCTGGTCGGCAGGCACTTACAGCATCGCCGCGCTGGTGGAAGCCTGGCCCGCCTTCCGCGAGGGGCAAGCGCTGCTGGGCATCGATGTCGGCACGGTCAAGGCGCTGGCATTCATTGGCTTCTTGGTAGCATTCGGCATCAAAGTGCCTATCTGGCCCTTCCATACCTGGCTGCCTGACGCGCATGGGGAAGCGCCGACGGCTGGCTCCATGCTGCTGGCGGGCATCATGCTGAAGCTGGGCGCTTATGGTTTTATCCGCCTGGTCGTCCCGCTATTCCCGGATGTCTGGCTGAGCGAAGTGACGCTCATCGGCGTGAATGTGGCTACTTTCTTCGCCATTCTGTCGGTCGCGGGCATCGTGCTGGGCGCATTCGCCGCCTTTGGACAGACGGATATCAAGCGGCTGGTCGCCTACAGTTCGGTCAATCACATGGGCTTCGTAGGCATTGGCATTGCCGTGCTGGCGCAGACCTATTCGCAGCTGTGGACGGGCGCGAACCCCGCTGCCGATGTGCAATCGGCCATCCTCGCCGCCAACGGCACAGTCTTGCAGATGTTCAATCACGGGCTTAGTTCGGCAGGCATGTTTTTGCTGGCGGGCGCGCTCTATCACAAAACGCATACGCGCGAGCTAGCCGACTACGGCGGGCTGTGGGTCAAAGCGCCGGTGATGGGCGCGATCCTGCTATTCACCAGCTTCGCCAGCTTGGGTTTGCCGGGCTTGAACGGCTTCGTCAGCGAGTTCTTGATTGTGCGTGGCAGCTGGCCCGTCTTTACCGCGCTGACGGCGATCGCCATGGTAGGCTTGCTCTTCACGGGTGGTTACATTCTGAAAGGCATTCGCGCTGTGCTGCACGGTCCTTTCAACTTGCGCTGGCGGGATACCAACCTGGAATTGACGCGCGCCGAGCTGCTGGCAATGGTGCCGCTGATTGCGCTGATGCTGCTTACTGGACTGTATCCCAACTGGATCCTGCCCGTGATTAATACCACAGTCTCGACCATTTTCGCCGGCTTGGCGAGCTAGGACTGCCTTATGGAAGCGACTGGCTTCTCTATCCTGACCGCCATCATCGCCATCCCCATCATCGCGGGTGTGGTCATCCTGTTTTTGGATGGCAAGAACCGCGACCTGGTGCGCGGCGTGGGCATCACGGCGGCGGCTGCGGTACTGGCTTTGTCGCTGGCGGTTTTCTTTGGCTATGACAATTTTGTCAAGGCACCTGGCGGCTTGATTGAGCAGCAAACGGCGCTGCTGGCGTCTGGCGGGCAGCTCAGCGGGGCGCAGATGTTTGCGGACGCGCTGGCATTCGAGCAACGTGTCGTCTGGGTCGAGTCCTTGGGCATCGCTTATCATGTCGGCGTGGATGGCGTGAGCGCGCCCATGGTGCTGCTGACGGGCATGGTCGCCGTGGCTGGCGTGCTGATTTCCTGGAATATCACCGACCGCCTGCGCGAGTTTATGGCGTTTTTCATGTTCCTGGTGGCGGGCGTCTTTGGCGTTTTCATCGCCGTCGACTTGTTCATGCTCTTCTTCTTTTATGAACTGGCCATCTTTCCCATGTATTTGCTCATCGCCGGCTGGGGATGGGTCAAGCTGCGCGAATACGCCGCGATGAAACTTACGCTGTACATCCTGGTCGGCTCGGTATTTGCTTTGGTCGGCGCGGTGGCTATGTACTTCAGCGCCGGCAGCTACTTCAGCGGGCCGGGCGCAGAAGTATTTCAAGCCGCGCTGGATAGCGGCATCTTGCCAGCCGATAGCGGCGCGTATAGCTGGAATATCGTGCAGTTGACCCTGGCTGCGGAGAATGGCGCGTATGCCATCGACATCCTGGGCATCGACGGGCTCAGCTTCGCCAAGTTCTGGTTCCCCTTCATGTTCATGGGCTTTGGCGTGCTGGCGGGCGTATTTCCATTTCACAACTGGTCGCCGGATGGCCATGTGGCCGCGCCCACAGCCGTCTCCATGATTCATGCCGGCGTGCTGATGAAAGTCGGCGCATTCGCCGCTTTGCGCGCGGGCGTGCAACTGCTGCCCGAAGGCGCGGATGTGCACCTGCCCTGGATGGTTTTCCTCACGCTTATCAATGTCGTCTATGGCGCATTGATCGCTTTCCGCCAGCGCGACTTCAAATATGTCATCGGCTTTTCGTCGGTCAGCCACATGGGTTTGGTGAGCATGGGCTGGGCGACCATGAACCTGACCGGGATGACGGGCGCGGGCATCCAGATGTTCAGCCACGGCGCGATGACGGCGCTCTTCTTCGGCGTGGTCGGCATGGTCTACGACCGCGCGCACACCCGCGATATCCCCAGCTTGGGCGGCTTTATGAAAGTTATGCCCTGGGTCGGCATCGCCTTTGTCATCGGCGGTCTGACCAGCATGGGCATGCCCGGCTTGAGCGGCTTCATCGCCGAGTTCCCGATATTCCAAGGCATGTGGGCGGCATCGGAGCAGATTACACTGCAGTTGGGCGTCTTTGAACTGAGCAATTATTACAGCGCGCTGGTGGTCATCTCGGCGCTGGGCATTGTCATCACGGCGGCCTATGTGCTGCGGGTGGCGGGGCAGGTATTCTTCGGCGAGTTCGACGCCGCGCGTTTTCACGATGTCGGCAATATCGAAATGACCGACCGCATCGTTCTCATCCTACTCGGCGCGCCGCTGATCATCCTGGGGCTGTACCCGCCTATCATGGCACCGATGATCGAGAGCGGCATCCGACCGTTAATCGCCCTGCTGGGAGGTGGCTAGATGGAATTTGACCTCTGGGCGCAACTGCCCTCGGTCTTGCCCGAGCTCGGCTTGACGGCGCTGGCAATCGCGGTGCTCTTTGCTGATTGTTATGGCTCGCCGAACACGCGGCGCAATGTCGTTTATCTCTCGGCTGTGGCGATGGCGCTGCTGGCGCTGGTGCCGCTGATTTGGCTGCCCGAGCCCGCGCTCTATGAAAATGGCGCGCTGCTCTGGGGCGGCATGGTCAACTATAACCCGCTCGCGCAGATCTTCAAAGTGATGCTGCTGCTGGGCGGGGCGGTTACCTGCGTGCTGGCGGCTGGAGACAAAGGCGTCGGCGACAAAGGCGAATTCTACCTTATCGTCATTATCGCCACGCTCGGTGGCATGATGATGGCCAGCGCCAGCGACCTAATCCTGGTATTTGTCGCGCTGGAGACCTTGTCTATCCCACTCTACATGCTGGCGAGCTTCCGCCGGGGCGACCCGCGCTCCGCCGAGAGTGGCATGAAATACTTCCTGTATGGCGCATTCGCCTCCGCCATCATGCTCTTTGGCTTCAGCCTGCTTTACGGATTCGCCGGCACGACAAACCTGGCGGCAATCGCCGAATCCATGAACAGCCTGGGTGATGGGCTGGTGGCGGTGATGGCGGCGCTGGTCATGGTGGTGGTGGGTTTCGGCTTCAAGGTCGGCGCGGTGCCTTTCCACTTTTGGACGCCGGATGTCTATGAAGGCGCGCCGACGCCAGTTACCGCTTTCGTCAGTGTATCCAGCAAAGCCGCCAGCTTCGCGTTGTTGCTGCGCTTCATGACAGCGGTCTTCCCGGCGGATCTCGTCATCGCTGGCGTAGTCATTCAGGATTTCTGGATCAATCTGTTGGTGGTCATTTCCATCCTCAGCATGAGTCTGGGCAATATCGTCGCCCTGCGCCAGAGCAATATCAAGCGCCTGCTGGCTTATTCGTCGATCGCCCAAGCCGGTTACACGCTCATCGGCGTAGCGGCGCTGCAAGGGGCGGACCCCGGCTTGGCAGTGGCTTCAGTCAGCTTCTATATGTTCATGTACATCTTCACCAACCTGCTGGTCTTCGGCGGCGCGATCCTTTTCATCGCCAAGACGGATACCGAAGAGATCAGCGACCTGGCCGGCTTGAATCGGCGCAGTCCCTGGCTGGCGCTATTCATGACCATCGGCTTGCTCTCGCTGGGCGGCATCCCGCCGACCGCCGGTTTCTTCGGCAAGTTTTTCTTGTTCCAGGCCGCCGTCAATGCCAACTTGGTCGGCTTGGCGCTGATTGCCGTTACCAATGCCATCATCGCGCTGTATTATTACCTGGTCGTCATCAAGGTCATGTATGTGGATGTGGGACCAGACGATGATGTGGCGATCGGCATACCGCGCGTGTATGGCTGGTCGCTGGGCATCACGGCGCTGCTGGTGATATTGCTAGGCACGATCGCGGTTACGCCTATCTATGACTGGGCGATATTGGGCGCGGCGGGATTGTAAATCGCTGTAGGCAGTGGCAGGCGATTGTGATAAACTTCACACAATCTGCCTGAGAGAGCTTTGGGCAGGCGAGTGCAATAGGAGACGACAAGCGAGAGATGAATCCAGATAACAGCCCTTTTTCGACTTATGGCTTGGTCGTAGGGGTGGTCGGGCAGGTGGGCTGCCTCATCCTGCTGATTATTTTGGGGACATTTTTGCTTGGCTTGGCATTGGACGAGGCGCTGGGGACGCGCCCCACATTTGTATTTATCATGCTTGTGGCGAGCGTGCCTCTCAGTATCGGAGCGATTTTCTGGTATACGCGCTACAAATCCAAACAGTTGCACAGCGCCGCTACACAGAAGGAGGAAGGCTTAAGTGAATAGCTTTTGGAACGGAAAACGCCGCTATGTCGCTTTACTGCTGTTCCTGGCTGGCGTATTCGTCGCTTTGGTGGTACCGCCAGTCATCCCGTTCATTCAGTTGGCTGGCGAAAATCTTCCCGCCGGCTACAACATTCCTTTCACGGATATACGGATAACCAACACATTCGTAGCGGCAGTGATTGTATGGGTCTTGCTGCTGCTCTTCACAGCTTACATCGCGCGGCGGCGGCCCAGCGATGGCAGCGAAGTCCCGCCCGGCGGCTTCTACAATATGTTTGAGGCGCTGTACGAGGGCTTGATGGGCTTCATCGGCGGCATCGCTGGCGGCGCGCATTTCCGTTTGATCTTCAACATGTTCATGACCATCTTCCTCATCGTGCTGCTCTCAAACTGGATGTCGCTCATCCCCGGCGTCGACACCGTCGGCTTCATCCACCCGCATGTCAAAGAGAAGTTTGACCCCGAAACCCAGGAATACAAAGTCATCACCACCGATGGCTTCGAAATCTATCAGGGTTTCTTGGGCATCTCCTATGTCAATGGGCAATGCGACTGGGTCAGCCCGGCGGATGAAGCGGCGGCGGATGCAGCGGCGCTGGCAGCGGCGGAAACAGAAGCGGCGGCGGCTCAACAGACTCAGCTTGAAGACGCTGCCTACGCGCGTTACCAAGCGGAACACGGTGAGCATGGCGACGACCATGCCGATGAAGCCAGCGATGACCACGGCGACAGCCATGCTGAAGGGATGGCAGATTCTTCTGCTGCAACCGCGGCCTATGATGAAGTCCTGGCGGCGCGGGTTGCCGAGAAGCAAGCGCGCGCGGACCGCGGCTGCTACACCGGCGTGGCACTCGCCCCCTGGCAGGATGGCTACAACGGCGATAAAGATGCCAAGAAAGAACCCATCCCGCTGCACCCCGACCCCAGCAGCGAAGAAGCCAAGCGTGTGCCTTGGGTTGTCTTGCCTTGGGTTCGCGTCGCCTCGACCGATTTGAACATGACCTTGACCATCGCGCTTATCTCTGTGGTCATGACCCAGTACATCGGTTTCAAGGCGCTGGGATTCGGCTATCTGACCAAGTTCTTCAACTTTGCCACGCTATTCAAGTCGCCACTGGGCGGCATCGATGTGGCGGTGGGCTTGCTGGAGCTGATCGGCGACTTCGCCAAGATACTCTCGTTCAGCTTCCGTCTTTTGGGCGCTATGTTCGCGGGCGCGATTCTGCTCTTCGTCATGAGCTTCCTGGTGCCGATCCTGCCCTGGCCCTTCTTCATCCTGGAGTTCTTCGTCGGCGCGATTCAAGCGCTGGTCTTCGCCCTCTTGACGGCGATATTCATGAACCTGGCCACGATCAGCCATCACCATGATGATGACCACGACGATGAGCATTAAACTTAGTCAAGCAAAGCGCATAGCGAAAACAAACTGGAGGAAACATCGATGGATCCACAAGCAACGATAGTTCTGGGTAAAGCGATTGGCGCGGGTCTCGCCATGATTGGCGCGGCTGGCGGCGGCATCGGCATCGGGATTTCGGTCGGTGGCGCAGTGATGGCGATGGGGCGCAACCCCGACCACACCGCGACTATCCAGACGAACATGATCCTCGGCGTGGCATTTGCCGAGGCAGTCGCCATTTACGCCCTGGTTGTGTCGCTGATCATCCTGTTCGTACTTAGCTAGGCACCGCGCTCACAAACAGGAGGATATTATGGAAGCCTTGGGAATTAACCCCGGTTTGATGCTCATTTGGCTGATTGCCTTCATCATGCTCTATGTGCTGATGACGCGCTTCATCTACGACCCGCTGACCAATGTGCTGAACGAGCGGCGCAACCGCATCGCCAAGGGCTTGGATGATGCCGCAGCCGCCGCAGCAGCCCGTCAAAATGCCGAGGCGGAAGCTGAGAAGATCCTGGCGCAAGCCCGCAGCGAGGCGCAAAAGGTCATTGACGAAGCGCGTGGCAGGGGCGAAGATGTCGCTAGCGGCATCGAGCAGGAGGCGCGTCAAACTGCAGCCAAGATTCAATACGACGCCCAGACCGAGGCAGTCGCGACGCGCAATGCCGAGCTGGGCAACCTGCGTGAGCAAGTCCTGCAGATTTCGGTCGCGGTGGCCAGCCGCATCCTGGGCGAAAATATCGACGCCGCCAAGCAACAGTCGCTGGTCAACAACTTCATCGCCGAGCTGCCAGCCGATGCGCGCGGGCTGGGCGGCAGCATAGAGGTCGTCAGCGCCATGCCACTCACAGCGGCTGAACAAGCGCAAATCACCAGCGAAGTCGGCGCAAGCGATGCCAGCTTCAGCGTTGACCCGTCCATCCTGGGTGGCTTGGTCGTGCGCTGGTCGGGCGGCTTGGTCGATGGCAGCGTGCGCTCGCAGCTGAGCCAAATGGCGCGCAATCTGAACTAATCGCGCGACTTGCGGCAAAATAATCCAAAATCCAAACGCGCTGGAGAGCATTCCGGCGCGTTTGTGTTTGTCAGCTTCCCGCAATCGTGCTTGAATAGGGATGCGCCCAAACTTGGACGATTGCGCCCGTGACGAAAACCCTGCGCGCCTTACTCGCCGCCATCCCCGCTACAGACATCGTCACCAGCGCTGGTGACTTATGCACTCGCATCAGCGCGCCTGTTACCGAATCCAGCCGCGATGTGCAGCCGGGCGGCGTCTTTGTGGCGCGCAAGGGCTTATCCACAGATGGGCATCGCTTCATTGATTCCGCCATAGCGGCTGGCGCGGCGGCTATCGTCGGCGAGGCGGATATTCTCCCGGTGCCTGTCCCCTATGTTCGCGTGCGAAATGCCCAGCAGGCTATTGGTAAACTGGCGGCGGCTTACCACGATTATCCATCGCGCAAGTTGTGCGTCATCGGCGTGACGGGCACCGATGGCAAGACGACGACTTGCCACCTGCTACACAGCATCCTCAAGCGCGCAACTGGCATCCGCCCTGGCTACATCAGCACAATCTCCGCCGACTTCGGCGCGGAGGCGGCGGCGACAGGCTTGCATGTAACCACGCCGGGCGCGCCACAGATTCAAGCCTACCTCGCAAAAATGGTCGCGGCAGGCCTCAGCCATTGCATCCTGGAGATGACCAGCCACGGCCTCGCGCAGGGGCGGCTGAACGGAGTTGATATTGATGTGGCGGCGCTGACCAATGTCCAGCATGAACACCTCGATTATCACGGCAGTTGGGCAGCCTACCGCGATGCCAAAGCCGTCATGTTCCGCAGGTTGGTGGATTCCTGGCGCAAGCCGGGCATAGCCAAAGTCGCTATCATTAATGCGGATGACCCCTCCGCAGACTATTTTGCCGCTATCCCTGCCGACCGAGTCTTGCAATATGGCATCGAAAATACGGCTGAATACCACGCCAGCGACATCCAGCGCGCGGCGGCTGGCAGCAGCTTCCTAGTCTGTGGGCGGACGATGCAATTGCGCCTGCCTGGCGCGTTTAACATCGCCAACGGTTTGGCGGCACTCGCTGCGGCGCGCGCCTTGGGTGTCGCTTGGGAGGCGGTAGGGCAGGGCATTGCGGCTGTTGGCTTGATCTCCGGGCGCATGGAGCGGATAGACGCGGGGCAAGACTTCATCGCCATGGTCGACTTCGCGCATACGCCAAATGCCCTGCGGAGCGCGCTGACTGCCTGCCGCGTCATGCTTTCACAGGGCGGGCGCATCATCGCTGTATTCGGCAGCGCTGGCTTGCGCGATGTGCAGAAGCGCCGCCTCATGGCAGAGACCTCGGCGCAACTGGCGGACTTGACCATCCTCACCGCCGAAGACCCGCGCACGGAGTCGTTGGAAGACATCCTGGCGATGATGGCGCAGGGCTGTCGAGAGCGGGGCGGCATTGAAGGCGAGACATTCTGGCGCATCCCCGATCGCGGTTTTGCCATCTACCAAGCCTGTCGACTGGCGCGGGCGGGCGACCTGGTCATTGTCTGTGGCAAGGGGCATGAGCAGAGTATGTGCTTTGGCAGCACGGAGTTCGCCTGGGACGACCGCGAGGCGCTGCGCTCGGCGCTGGTGGGCGCGCCGCTTTCCACCTTGCCCACAGCCGACGAGCTGGCGTATGCGGCGGATTGACTGGCTGGCGGTTACGTTGCTGCTGCTCTTTGCCGCGGCCCTGCGCATCGCGGGGCTCAGCTACGGTGGTTTGAACCCTGATTATTTTCCGTCTTATGCCCCCTATGGCATGGCGCACGAACAACTGCCCATACACCCCGATGCCTATGTGATGGTGGCGACGCCGGTCAATATGGCGCTGCGAAACTGGCTTGACCCCAACTTTTTTGAGTATCCGTCCTTCATTATCAATGCCAATCTGATTCTGTTTGAATTGACGGGTTCGCTGGAAGGCTATTCGCTCGCAGAGCGAGACGGGCTGACATTGCGGGTATATGCCGAGCACAGGCTGTATGTGGTGGCGCGGATATGGTCGCTTGTGGGCGGCATGTTGCAAGTGGCATGCGCTTATGCGCTTGCGCGTTTGCTTGGCGGGCGCTATGCGGCGCTCTGCTCTGGATTATTGATCGCGGTAAGCTACACCTTGGCGCAGCATGGGCACTACATGAAGCCGGGACCGCTGGCGCTGGGCTGGATGATGCTGGCGGCTTGGGCGGCGCTGATGGCATTGCATGCGTCTGGTGCGCGCTCGCGCTGGCGGCTGTACCTGCTGGCTTGCCTCGCGACGGGCTTGGCAGCCACGACTCGCTACAACGCGGCGGCGGTTGGATTGCTGGTCGGCGCGGTCGGCTTGATTTTGCTGTGGAGGCACCGTTCCTGGCTGGCATGGCGGGGCGTGTTCGCCGCTTGGCTGTCGATACCCGTCGTCTTCTTGGCGGGCAGCCCCTATATCCTGCGCGACTTTGCTGGTTTTTGGCGCGACTTCTCCTATATCATCGGCCAATACACAACGACTGGCGCGAATGTTCCCGATCACTTCTTGGTCGACCATCTAACCGGCTTGGCTTATTTGATTCTGTACATATTTTTGTACGAAATCGGCATCCCCGCGATGTGTCTGGCTGGGCTGGCGGTCGCGCTTTGCTGGCGTGGGCGGCGTATGAGTAGCAACACACGCCTGAGCGGCCTGCTGATTGCCGGGTTGGTGGCCGCTTATGCGCTGGTGGCTATGCCTACAGTGCGGCCGGGCCACAGCGACAACCTGGCTATGCTTATTGTGCCTTTCCTGGCGGTGCTGGCGGGTTTCGGCGCGCCTTGGCTCGTAGAGCGGCTGCCAACTTCCCAAAGCCTAAGCCGGCTCGCGGTTTTATTGCTCTTGATCATCCAGCCACTGGCGCTGACCCTCGCTGTCATGTTTGTATTCACACAGCCCGATACCCGCCACGCCATGCTCGATTGGGTGCATGAGCGCATCGAGCCAGGCGCGCGCTTCTTCTTGAATGGCACCCGCAACCTGCCGCTGGACGAGGCGATCTACCCCAATACGCAGCAGTTTGTCGTCTATACGCCGGAGATGCCCAGCGGCGATGACTATGATTATCTGGTGTATTCGGACGCGACCGCCTTTGACATCCTACGCTCCTGGCAAATTGTTCCGCAAGCGGTCATCCAGCAGCAACATGACATCCTGGCGGCGCATGATGCGGCATACACGCGCCTGCACAGTATCGAGCGACCGACTTGGCTGGGCAGCGAAGCCATGATGAACACCGCCTCCTATTATCACAATCCAGGCCTCATCTTGTACTGCTTAAACGAAGTGGCTTGCGCGGCAGTCCAGTAGCGCCGCCCTCAACTTGTGAAGCTTCAGCGCGCGCATTTTGGCTTGACGCTGTATGCTAGAATGGTCCTAAGTTCTTTCTCCGCGCGGGGGGCGCTTGCAGGATATCGGCATCGTCATCGTCAGTTGGAATACCCGCGACTTGCTGCGGCGCTGTCTGGAGACGGTCTTCGCCAGCCAGGGCGAGTTCAGCGTGCGCGTCGTGCTCGTCGATAACGCCTCCAGCGATGGCAGCGCGGAGATGGCCGCCGATTACTTCCCGCAGGTTGAGCTGCTCGCCCAGTCCGAGAACCTAGGCTATCCGCGTGGCAACAATGTCGGCTTGCGACACTTGGGCTTTCACAGCAAGGGCGCTGTTGCTTCCGCCGCGCCCCGTTATGCGCTGCTGCTGAACCCGGATACCGAGTTGCCACCCACCGCGCTGGCGGATATGCTGGCATTTATGGATTCGCGGCTCGATATTGGCGTGGCGGGACCAAAGCTGATTTTGCCCGATGGCAGCCTGGACAAAGCCTGCCGCCGTGGCTTCCCGACGCCTTTGGTCAGCTTCTATCACTATGCTGGTTTGGCAAAGCTCTTCCCGCGCAGCCGCCGCTTTGGGCGCTACAACATGACCTTCGCCGATGAAAACCAGGACATCGAAGTTGACTCGGTGGTGGGCGCGTATATGCAGCTGCGCCGCGAAGCCATCGAGCGCGTCGGCTTGCTGGATGAGGCTTTTTTTATGTATGGCGAAGACCTGGACTGGGCATATCGCGTCAAGGCGGCAGGATACAAAATCTGGTATCATGCTGGTGTAACGGTCAAGCATGTCAAACGGGCAGCCAGTCGGCAAAACCCACGCGCGCAATTTGAGTTTTGGCGGGCGATGCTGATCTTTTACCGCAAGCACTTTCGCCGCGAGACGCGCCTGCCCCTGCATCTGCTGATATTGACCGCGCTGTTGTACAAGGGAGGCCCCAGCTTATGGCAGGAAATCCGCCGACCGACCACAACACCATAAGACCGCGCTCGCTCAGCCTCAGCAACGACCACCTCAAGGCGCTTTCGACGGCCACGCTGCTGCTGACCGATGCTGTCATGCTGGCGCTGGCCTTCCTCGTCAGCTACGAAGCCCGCGAGAGCTTGCCCTTCTTTGCGCGCCCACGCGAACAACCCGCCCCAATCCAATACCTGCCCACCATTATCCTGCATACCCTGACCGTGCTGGCGATGTTTTATTTCTCGCAGCTGTATCACCTCAAGCGCGCCTTCAGCCGCATTGACCAGTTGCGCAGCCTCGTCGGCACAGTGACCTTGGGCACCTTGCTGGCCAGCGGCATGCAGGAGATTCTGCTGCAGAATACCTCCTTGGAAACAGCGTATCCGCGCAGCCTGCTGTTTTATGTCTGGTTCTTCAGCGTCCTCTTCACAGTCCTGGGGCGCGAGGTGCATCGCCGCTTTTGGACCCGGCTGCGGCGGCGCGGCGTGGTGCGTGATAACCTGCTGATTGTCGGCGATGGGCCTTTCGCCCGTGACATCACCAACCACATCCGCAACAGCCCGGAACTCGGTTATGTCATCTTGGGCATCGTCACTGCCGAGCCAAAACCGGGCGAGATGCTGGGTTTCCCCTTCATCGGCGCTTATGCTGATATCCCGCGTTTAATTGATGACCTGGGCGTCGAGCAAGTGATCGTCGCCTTGACGGACTACCGGCGCGGCGAAGTGCTGGACCTGATTGAACTATGCCAGCGCGGCAAGGTCGATATCAAGGTCTTCCCGGATATGTTTTCTTATGTCGTGGGTGATTTGAATGTCGATGACCTGGGCGGCATGGCTTTGCTGACTGTGCGCGATATCGCCCTGCGCGGCTGGAAGCTGAGCCTCAAGCGCGCTATGGACCTCTTTGGCGCGGGCTTGGGCTTGGTGATCCTCTCACCGCTGATGCTGCTGACCGCGCTGTTGATCCGCCTGGAGTCACGCGGGACAGTCTTTTATTCGCAGGTGCGCATGGGCTTGGATGGCCGCCCCTTCCCGATGATTAAATTCCGCTCGATGCGCGCCGATGCCGAGACCAATGGCCGCACCTGGACGGTCGAGAATGACGAGCGCGTAACCCGGCTGGGACGATTCATGCGCGCCAACAATTGGGACGAAATCCCGCAGTTGATCAATGTGCTACTGGGGCAGATGAGCCTGGTGGGGCCCCGCCCGGAGCGCCCGATGTATGTGCAGGAGTTCGGCCAGCAGATACCGGATTACATGATGCGCCACCGTGAGAAAGCCGGCATGACCGGCTGGGCGCAGGTCAATGGCTTGCGCGGCGATACATCCATCACCCTGCGCACCGAGTTCGACCGCCATTATGTCGAAAACTGGTCGCTGTGGCTGGATATTGTCATCATCATCCGCACCATCTGGCAGACCATCACGCGCTCCAACCACAACGCCTACTGAAGTCGCTATGGACATGGATACGCTAACCCGCGAGATGTACGCCTTTGTCGAGAGCAAAGGCTGGCTTGCCGCCGATTCGCCCAAGCAGCAGACTCCGCGCAATTTGGCTATCTCCCTGGCGCTCGAGGCCAGCGAAGTGCTGGAACACTTCCAATGGAGCGAAGAGTCGCAGCAGCCCGATGCCCTGGCGGAAGAACTGGCGGATGTGATGCTCTACCTCTTGCAATTGGCCAGCCTCAGCGGCATCGACCTGGGCGAAGCCGTTATGCAAAAGCTGCGTAAGAATCAGTCGCGCGATTGGGCTGCGCCGGCTGCTGCTGATGACGCGCCATCGGGTCTGTAAATTTTATTCTCTGTCTGTATAATGCCCGTAGCGTGCAGACGGCAGCGCCGCATCCGGGGAAGGAAGCCGCATGGCTGAACAAGCTGTAACCGCGCAGAGCGAAGACTTTTCGCGCTGGTATAACGAAATCGTCTATCGTGCCGATCTGGCGGCTCCCTCGCCGGTGCGCGGCTGCGTCATCATCAAGCCTTATGGCTATGAAATCTGGGAGGGCATCAAAGCCGGGCTGGATAGGCGCTTCAAAGCCACCGGGCATCAAAATGCCTACTTCCCGCTGTTCATCCCGGAGAGTTACATCCGCCGCGAAGCCGAGCACGTCGAAGGCTTCAGCCCCGAGCTGGCGGTCGTAACCCACGCTGGCGGCAAAGAGCTGGAAGAGCCGCTGGTCGTGCGCCCGACATCAGAAACAGTCATCGGCGAGGCTTTCAGCGACTGGATTCAATCCTACCGCGACCTGCCGCTGCTGATCAACCAATGGGCAAATGTCGTCCGCTGGGAGCTGCGCACGCGGCCTTTCCTGCGCACCGCCGAGTTCTTGTGGCAAGAAGGGCACACTGCGCACGCCACGCATGACGAAGCCGAAGCCGAGACGCGCCAGATGCTGGATATTTATGCTGAATTCGCCGAAGAAGACGCCGCCATCCCCGTCATTAAAGGCGAAAAGAGCCGCATGGAACGTTTCGCGGGCGCTCTGCGCACCTACACCATCGAAGCCATGATGCGCGACAAACGGGCGCTGCAATCCGGTACCAGCCACAACCTGGGGCAGAACTTCGCCAAAGCTTTCGACATCGACTACTTGTCCGAGAACAATGCACAAGAGTATTGCTGGACGACCAGCTGGGGGTTAAGTACCCGCATGGTGGGCGCGGTCGTCATGACGCACGGTGACGACAAAGGCTTGCGGCTGCCGCCCAAGTTGGCACCGTATCAGGTAGTCATCGTGCCGATTATCCGCCGCGACGCCCAAGCCAGCGCTGTGATGGAGACGGTCGAAAGACTGCGCGCCGAGCTGGCCGCGGCTGGCATTCGCGTGCATGTCGATCGGCGTGAGGGGCAATCGCCTGGCTTCAAGTTCAATGATTGGGAGATGCGCGGCGTGCCAGTGCGCCTGGAGATTGGCCCCAAAGACGTCGAGAACGACAATGCGGTGCTGGCGCGGCGCGATATCCCGGGCAGGGCAGGTAAGCAATTTGTGCCCCAGGCGCGTATAAGTGATACCGTGCGCGAGCTGCTCGCCGATATTCAGCGCAGCTTGCTGGATGAAGCCCGCGCCTTCCGCGACGAGCATATCGTCGATGTCGCTGGTTATGCGCAGCTTCAGGAAGTGATCGAAGCGGGTGATTGGGCGCGGGCAGCCTGGGCGGGCGGCGATGCGCATGAACAAAACATCAAGGATGAGACCGGCGCTACCATCCGCTGCTTCCCGTTCGAGCAGCCTGACCAGGTTGGCAACTGCATCGTTACGGGCAACAGCGCTGACAAGGTGGCTTTGTTCGCGAAAGCCTATTAAGCGGGAAGCCGGCGCGAATAATTTACAAAGTTCTGATGATTTAGGCTATTGTGAAAATTGACACAATTGGAATTTTCCTGTAGCCTGTACTATGAAAGGAGAGAAGCTATCAAAAGTAACCTGTTACAGCGAGATGATTTTCCCAGCGCAGAACCTATCGCAAACTGAAACCCCGTGCCACCACATGAACGCAGTCGCTGCCGATGCTTGAAAGGGCTTAACGGGTTCGTGATTATTGGAAAAAGAAGATGAGAGCTTACTTGCTAGTAGATGTGCATGACCTGCTAGGTTACACAGCCAATAACAGAGTCGACTTGCAGGAATTGGCGGTGGCTATCCGCGCCAACGCCATCATGGTGGCGGGTTTGATCGAATCAAACCTGCTGCGGGCGGTGGCTTTTGCCAATTGGAGCGCTGAAGACTCCAGCCTGCCCAAAGAAACCTTGGCTATCTTTCAAAGCGCCGGCTACGAGACCTTTGATATCAAGGACTCGCCGAGCGCCAAGGATTGCCTGCTGGCGGAGTACTTCCCGCCCGGGCACACGCCTTTGAGCTGGCTCATCATGGCGACCACAGGCAATGACCTGCTGACGATGCTGCCGAAGATTGACTTCTCCGCCAATTCGCGCATTCGGCTCTGGGGCATTGACGAAGCCACGCAGGATTTTGGGCCTCTGCGTGACCGCGTTGTGCTGCAGCGCCTGGACTCGCTGGTTGGCATCCAGAAGATCAAGAATGTCGCGGTGTATATCGACTTCGAAAATATCTCTATCAGTCTCAACGAGCAGGGCCATGTGGTCAACCTGGACCACCTCATCAACCGCATGGTCTCCCAGGCGCAGGCGCACGGACAGTTGGTCAAGACAGCCGCTTATGCGCCTTGGGGACAGCGGGGCGCTTTGCCGCCGCTGGTCGATAGTGGCGGCCGCGAAGTGGCGGATGAAGCGCCGTCGCGCTTGATGAAGGCGAATATCGACCCCGTCTTTCACCTGCCCGGCAAGCAAAGCGCCGATATCCGCATCGCCCGCGATGTCCTGGCAGATGCCGATTATCCCGAGTCGGGCGATGTCATCATCCTGGCGACTGGCGACCGTGACTTCAACGATGTCATCAACACTTTGTTGCAAAAGCGCAAGACAGTGGTCGTCTGGGGGGTGCGCGGCAGCACGGGGCGCTTGCTGCAAGAGCATCCCTCGCTGCGGCTCGATTACATTGATGACTTTACCGACCTGCGCACGCATCAGTCGCTCAGCGTCGTCGAGACCGAAAAGGACACCGAGAGCTTCATCCCGTCACAGTGGTCCAGCGTCATCATCCAATACTTTCGACTGAACAGCGCGAGCCCGCAAAAGACCATCACGGTCGATGATCTCATCGGGCAGCTCAACGATGTCGGCGATGTCATCTCGTGGGAACGCGGGCAAGACCTGGTTTCGCAGGCGCTGTCGCTGGGCATATTGACTGTGCAAGATGCGCCCGGCGCAATTGACATGAACTTCCAGCACCCAATCGTCGACAAGACTCTGCTGATTGTCAATCGACTGGCGCGCCGCGTCGCCAATACACTATCCACGCGCGGCTGGGAATATGTCAACTACGGCTTCTTGCTCAAAGGCATTGCCATGGAGCGCGACCTCGACCGCCCAGGCATGAACGAAAGCGACCAATGGCGCTCGCATTGGATCGACTGCCTGGTGCGCGAGCGGGTCTTGCAGCGTGAGCTCGTGCCGCATCGCCACAATCCCGACGACCTCGTGCCCGTCATCCGCCTGCCCGAAACCCGCGATACGGTCAGCTCGTCGCAGCCCGAGGCAGAAGCCGTCAGCGTCGACATCAGCGCGCAGAAGTGGAAAGGCGTGCCGCCACACCAGATGTACGAGACCGACAGCGATGTCGCGCGCATGGTCGCCCGCATCGTCATCAGCGTCCAGCAATTCACCAGCTTCCGCAACTTCGCCTGGTGCCCGCTGGGCAGCCTGCACAGACGGCTGCGCGAATATGATGGTGGCATGGCTTTCCAAAACGCGGTGGAATACCTGCTGGTCAACGAGATGGTCAGCGTCAACGAATACGCCAACCCGCGCAGCGACTACAACACCAAAGGCATCGAGCTGAACGAAAGCAACCCCTTTGTGGCGGCGCTGCTGGCGGAGCGCGATGAATTCGTGCGCGTGCTGCTTTCCATGTATCGCAACAATGACGGCATCACCCACGAGGCAGTCGCGCTGCAGCTCAACAGCAATTGGGATATCGGGCTGTGGCTGTCGATCATGCGCAGCGAGAATGTGCTAAACCCGCTGCCGGGCAGGAGCGACCAATTCAGCTTGTTCCGCACGCACCATACTGTCAAGCTGGTCGCTGACGATGATGTTGAAGATATCCAGCAAGTCGCGGGCTAGCTGAACCTTGCCACCCACAGGCGCGACTGCTACAATCACCGCGTTTATCTGACCGACAGGCACGCCGATCCTGCCTGTCTGGTGGCTAGTGAAGGGACGGAAAAAAACATGCCATTGGATAAAGCAACAAAGACGCAGATCATCAAGGATTATGCCCGCGAAGACGGCGATACCGGCTCGCCGGAGGTACAGATTGCGCTGCTCACCCACCGCATCCTGCAATTGACAGAGCATCTAAAAGTGCACAGCCACGATGAACATTCGCGGCGCGGCTTGCTCAAGCTGGTTGGGCAGCGCCGCCGCCACCTGAAGTACATCGCGCGCAAGAAGCCGGAAGTCTATCGGGAGCTGCTGGCGCGGCTTGGCTTGCGCCGCTGATGAACCAACTCTCCCAAAACCGACGCATTTCGACATTGCTAATAGGCAATCCACAACCGAATAAAACTGCGTCCGCCGCTGTGGACGCCAGGTGCCCGCGCATAGTCAGCGCGCGCGCCCTCACACTATGGAGAATTGTATGACACTGGATATACGCGAATACCGCTGCCATGTCGGCGGCAAGGAAATCATCATCGAGACGGGGCGATTTGCCCAGCAGGCTGGCGGCGCAGTGACTGTGCGCATGGGCGATACCATGCTGTTTTGTTCGACGACCATGGGCTCGCCGCGCCCGGGCCTGGATTTCTTCCCGCTCAGCGTCGATTACGAAGAAAAGATGTATGCTGGCGGGCGTGTGCCGGGCGGCTTCTTCCGCCGCGAGGGACGGCCGTCCGAAGGCGCGATCCTCACCTCGCGCGTCATCGACCGCACCTTGCGCCCGCTCTTCCCCAAGAATATGCGCAACGACGTGCAAGTCATCTTGATGTCCTTGTCGCACGACAAAGAGCATCATGTCGATATGCTGGGCATCATCGCCGCCAGCACCGCGCTGATGATCTCCGATATCCCCTGGAATGGTCCCGTGGCTGGCGCGCGCGTTGGCTTGGTCGATGGCGAATTGCTCGTCAACCCCACTTACAGCGAAATGGTCGAAAGCACGCTTGACCTGCGCGTCTCAGGCACAGCCGAAGCCATTAACATGGTGGAATGCAACGCCGACGAGGTCGATGAAGCCACCATGCTGGAAGCGCTCTTCCTGGCGCAGGATTCAGTGCAGGAGTGCATCGCCCTGCAAAAGCGCATCCGCGAAGAGCTCGGCAAAGACAAGCAGACTCCTTCTGTCGATGACATCAGCGCAGAACTGCAAGCTGAAGTCACCGCCAAGGTCGAAGCGCCGATACGGGAAATTATGGTTGCGCACAGCGACCGCGCCGCCCGCCGCCAACCTCTGCGTGGTATCCGCGATGAGCTGCTGGCGGAATACAGCGCTCGGCAAGAAGCTGGTGAGGCCGAAATCAAGTTCAAGCATGTCGAGCGCGCCTACGACACGGTGATGAAGCAAGTTGTGCGCGGGCGCATCGTCCATGAAGGCATCCGCCCCGATGGCCGCGACCATGCCAGCATCCGCGCGCTGGCTGCTGAAGTCGGGCTGGTGCCGCGCGTACATGGCTCGGGCATGTTCCTGCGCGGTGAAACCCAGGTCTTGACTATCGCCACGCTGGGCACCCCGCGCGATTCGCAATTCCTCGATGGGCTAAGCCCCGAAGACGACAAGCGCTATATGCACCACTACAACTTCCCGCCTTATAGCACCGGCGAGACCTACCCGATGCGCGGCCCACGCCGCCGTGAGATAGGCCATGGCGCGCTGGCGGAGAAAGCCTTGCTGGCGATGATCCCGCCGGCGGAGGAGTTCCCGTATGTCCTGCGCCTCGTCAGCGAGGTGATGAGCTCGAACGGCAGCACTTCCATGGCCAGCGTCTGTGGCAGCACCTTGGCGCTGCTGGATGCCGGCGTGCCTATCAAAAATCCGGTTGGCGGCATCGCCATGGGTTTGATTAAAGAAGGCGACAAGCTGGCGGTTTTGACCGACATCCAGGGTATGGAAGATCACCTCGGCGATATGGACTTCAAGGTCGCGGGCACGGCGGCGGGCATCACCGCGCTGCAAATGGACATCAAGATCGCCGGCGTAACGCGCGACATCATGCGGCAGGCGCTGGCGCAAGCCAAAGACGCCCGCCTGGAAATCCTCGCCGTCATCCAGGCAGCCATGCCACAACGCCGCGCCAAGCTCAGCGACTTTGCCCCGCGTATGGAGAGCTTCAAAATCGCTGTCGACAAAATCGGCGCGGTCATCGGTCCCGGCGGCAAGAATGTGCGCGCCCTGCAAGACGAGCATCAAGTCAAGGTCGATATCCAGGAAGACGGCTTGATCTATGTGGCTGGCGATTCTGGCGCGGAAGTCGACCGTGCGATCGAGAAAATCAAAGCCATGGTGCAGGAGCCCGAGCTGGGGCATATCTACACCGGCAAGGTAACGCGCACCGAAAATTACGGTGCCTTCGTGGAGTTCCTGCCTGGCTCGGAAGGCATGGTGCATGTCTCGCAGTTGGCGGATTACCACGTCAAAAGCGTCGAAGACGAAGTCAGCGTCGGCGACGAAATCATGGTCATGGTCATCAATATCGATGGCACGGGCAGGGTGCGCCTCAGCCGCCAAGCTGTCCTGGAAGGCTGGGATGTCGCAGAGGCGCAACGCCGCGATGCCGCAGGTTCGCGCGGAGGAGGCCGCCGCGGAGGTGGTGACCGGCGGGGACCGCGTCGGGATAGCAATCGAGGTGGCGACCGGCGGGGGCCGCGCCGCGATGGCAATCGCAGCGGAGGCGACCGCAACCGCCGCTAAGCAGCACAGCGAAAACGGGATAATCCTGGACTGCAATGAACAAGTCAGATTCCAGCGACAATATCGCGCTCGCCGAGACCGAGAATTACCTGGTCTGGGAGGTGCGCGAAGCCGATGACGAGCTGACCTATCACGTCGAGCTGGGCGCGGTAACCCTGCACTTCTTCCGTGAAGACTGGGAAGAATTTCTGCAGCTGATGAAAGTGGCGGCGAGCAACAGTCGATGACGGCGCTGCGGCTGCGGCGGCACTTCATCTTGGCGATGGCAAAGCAACTGCCGCCCAGCTCCACCACCTTGCGCTTGCTGGATCTGGATGGTGGCTCGGCAGCCATCTTGTGCGAGGCGCGCGCCGGTCTCCAGCCCCTGCCCAGGCAAGCCTGCCAACCAGACAGCCTGGATGCCATTGTCGGCTATGATGTGGCGCTGACGCGCGCGATGCTAGGCGATGCCCTCAACTTGCTGCGCAGTGGCGGGCGACTCATCGTTGTGCAGCCGCGAGGATCGGTCAGCCGGCAGCTTGGTGAATTCTTGGTCGAATGCGGCTATGCGCGCATTTTGGTTGAGCCGGCGCTTGATGAGCTAGGTGTGCTAATCCGCGGCGAAAAACCTCACAACGTAGCCGACCCGCTTGCGCGCATCCAAAGCGTCGCCCGCCACGACGCCGACTCGCTGGAGTTGGCGCGCTTCCGCGGACGCTACCTGCATCTATTAATCCAGCAGCAGCCCAATATACCCGCCTGGAAGCGAAGCGCGCAGGACGCAATCACTTGGCGCGCCGCCGCCATCCAAGCGCTGCCCGAGCCGATGCTGCTGGCATTCAGCAGCTTGCCCAAAGCAGTCGGCTTCATGCAGCCGGCTGTGCTGGACGGGCTCATCCGCGATGTCAACAAGGTCGGCAAATTCAGCCGCGAAACCGCGCAGACCTGGCCGCTTGGCCTGCGCATCAACCCGACTGTGGAGTCGCTGCGCGGTGAAGAACTCGTCTACATCGATATCGACCCCGCCTCTGCCGAAGCGCCTGACGAGTAGCTGCCCGAATGCCGCTGAGCCTGGACAATATCGCCTTCTTGCAAAGCGACCGCGCCCACGAGCAACTGGAATCGCTGGCAAGTGCCGACCTGAGCGATGCCAATATCCTGCCTCTGCTCAGCCGTTTGCGTCGCTCATTTACCGCTCGCCAAGCCGCGGCCTTGCTGACGACTTTACGATTGCGGAAAGCCGCCAAAACTAAATTTCCTGAACATGGTGAGCGCATGCTCTTCACCGATGCCGGCTTGCAGCAAGCCAGCGGGCCTCTCCTGCGGCTTTATCGCGCGCGCCAATTTGAATCGCGGCGACTGCTGGACCTCTGCTGTGGCATCGGCGCGGACAGCCTGGCTTTTGCCGCCGCCGACCGCGAGGTACATGGCTTGGATATCGACCCCGTGCGCATTGCTATCGCCCGCCACAACGCTTCCCTGCTGCGGTTGCCAGCGCGATTCTCGGTCTGTGATATCCGCGCGGGCATCCCCAGCGCCTATGACGCGATCTTCTTCGACCCCGCTCGGCGCGATAGCCAAGACCGGCGCATCCAGCATGTGGAAGCCTACATTCCGCCGCTTTCCCTGGCGCGAAAATGGCGCGCGCGTGAAATCGCCGTGAAGCTGTCGCCGGGCGTGGACTTGCGCCAGGTCGCGGAGTATGGCGGCAGCCTGGAGTTCATCTCGGCGCAGGGACGGCTGAGTGAAGCGCTGCTCTGGCTGCATCGTGATTTCGCCCAGCCCGTCGCCACCCTCCTGCGAGGCGCGGACGCCCTGCGCCTGCGCGATGATGGCGCGCAAGGCATCGCTGTTACCGCTCCGCGCGCTTGGCTGCTCGAGCCCGACCCGGCTGTGCTGCGCGCTGGCTTGGTGCAGACCCTGGCGCGGCAGCTAGGCGCGTCTATGCTGGATGCGAGCATCGCCTACTTGACTTCCGACCAGCCTGTGCAGACGGCTTGGGCACGAAGCTGGAAGATCCGTGAGTGGCTGCCCTTTCAGCTTAAGCGGCTGCGGCGGCATTTGCAGGCGCGCGGCATCGGGCGCGTCACGGTCAAGAAACGCGGCTTTGCCATGCAGCCCGACGAGTTGATTGCCCGCTTGCGATTGAGCGGCGAGGGAGACGCTTGTGTGCTGGTCATGACTCGCTGCCGCGGCAAAGCCATCGCCATCCTCTGTGACGAAGCCAAACTTGGGCAATTCCCACGAAACTCACTATAATTGGTTATGCTTGCCAGGGACTTGCGGCAAGGAAGGGGAGAGCGAATGCTGATGCGCCCGGAAGATTCCGGACCACCGCGGTTGATCAGCTGGGTTGAGGTCGATGAATTGATAGACGGGTTGATCCCGCGCATACAGTCGCTGGGTCCATTTGGCGCTATGGTTATGATCACGCGCGGTGGGGTCATCCCGGGCGGACTGTTGGCAGAGGCGCTGAGCATCCAGCATCTATTGACGGCATCGGTCGACTTTGTGGCTGCCGCGCGCGCCAGCGTGATGGCTTGGCCCAGCTTTCTGCAATTCCCTGACCCCAATTTACTGCGCGGACGCCGCGCCTTGGTGGTCGATGATGTCTGGGGCAGCGGGCGCACCAGCATCGCCGTGCGTGACAGGGTCAGCGCGGCCGGCGGGACACCTGTCAGCTGCGTGCTGCATTACCATCCGTATCGCAGCATGTTCTCCGATGCCAAGCCCGATTTGTATGGCGATGTTACCGATGCCTATGTCGTCTACCCATGGGAGATCGACCGCGGCTTGCTGGGGCGAGAATTTGCCGGCGCGCCATCGGAGAATTGATGTGCTGGCATCTTGCCGCGACTTTGTGCCTTGCAAGACAATTTGCGTTATACTGAAACTTGTAAATACTTGCCGCGAGCGCATTGCACGACGATTATGTGTGCAACTCACCCGTTCATGTTACAGTAAGGATAGCGAAACGAATGAAGGTAATCATCATGCGCGAAAGTGCTCACCAAACACGAGGCGACATTGACCTGCACAGCAGGAGGCTTGCCCAAACCCATGAGTGACCATACAACATTCGATGGCGTAGAAGAGAGCTTCGAGGAGATGCTGGCTTCTTCGTTTGATTTCGCCTTTACCCCGCCGCGGCGTGGCGAAATCCGCGAAGCGACTATTTTGCAAATTGATGAGCGCGAGATCATCGTCGACCTGGGTGCCAAGCAGGATGGCATCGTGCCCTCGCAAGACCTGGAGCGCATGGACGACGACTTCCGCGCCAGCCTTGAGTCGGGCACCAGTGTGCCTGTCTATGTAGTCAACCCGCGTGACCAAAATGACAATCTCATCGTGTCAATCAACATGGGATTGCAGCGCTATGATTGGGAAAAGGCGCGCGAACTGCTTAAGGCGCAAGACGCGGTGGATGTCAAAGTCAGTGGCTATAACAAAGGTGGCGCGCTCGTCCGCTGGAATCGGCTGGAAGGCTTCATCCCCGGCTCGCATTTGGTTTCTGTGCGCTTGTCCGCCGACCGCCGCGAAGTCATGAGCGAACTCATCGGCAATACCTTGAGCGTGAAGATCATCGAAGTCGACCAAGACCGTCGCCGGCTGATCTTCAGCGAGCGCGAGGCGCAGCGTGAGTGGCGCGCTCGCCGCAAGGCACAGTTGCTGGCGGAGCTGAATGTCGGCGATGTCGTCAAAGGCGTGGTAACCGGCATCCGCGACTTCGGCGCATTTGTCAATATCGGTGGCGCGGATGGCTTGATCCATGTCAGCGAGCTGGCTTGGCACCGCGTCGATCATCCGCGCGATATCTTGCAAATTGGCCAAGAAATTGAAGTCTTCGTGCTCAACCTGGATAGGCAGACCAATCGCATCGCGCTCAGCCGCAAACGTCTACTCAGCGACCCCTGGGACGATGCGCAATTCCGCTATCACGAAGGGCAACTTGTCGAAGGCTATGTAACCAATGTGGTCGACTTCGGCGCGTTTGTCGCGCTGGAAGACGGCTTGGAAGGCTTGCTGCATCTCAGCGAAATGGGCGATGGCGCGCTCAAAGAACCCTACTCCTATGTGCAAAAGGGCGACCAGATGTCCTTGCGCATCAGCCACCTGGAGCCAGAAAAACGCCGCGTCGGTTTCACCCAGCGCTGGGGCACTGAAGCCGACCAAGCAGAACCGCCAGGCCTGGACGGATAAAACACCGGCTGGGGGCTAGCCCCCCCGAAGAAATTGCTTGCCAGCCGCGGTTGACACCTTTTAACCGCCTCTGTACAATGCCGCCGATTGTTGGCGAGGTCAGCTCTGTACTTGTAGTCGCACACATCGCAGGCGCAGACGAACTACCCTAGCCTGGTCATGCAGCAGCGCTGTAGCCAGGTTTTATTTTGCCTGCGCGCGGCTGCCTCGCCCATGTCGCAAGTCAATCGTTCGGGGAGAGAGTAGCAGGTTATGCAGGTACAAAGCGCAGTAGACAATGTGATGGATGAGTTGGATTTCGCCGCCTTGTTAGAGGAATCGCTGGCGGAAAGCAGCATTGAACGTGGCGATATCCTCAGCGGCACAGTCATGAGTATCGATAGCCAGGGGCTAATCGTGGATATTGGCTGGAAGCAAGATGGCATCGTAACGCGCAACGATATCGAACGTATGGGCATGAGCACGCGCGACTTCGAAGTCAACGCGCAGATCGCCGTGGCGGTCGTCAACCTCAGTGACAACGACGGCAACCTCATATTGTCCGCAGCCCAGGCGCAGCAAAACGAAGACTGGCTGCGCGCAGAAAAAATGATGAACGAAGAAAGCCTCTACAACGGGGAAATCACCGATTCCAACAAAGGCGGCATCATCGTCAGCTTCGGGCATCTGCGCGGATTTGTGCCAGCCAGCCATGTTGTTGACCTGCCGCGCGGCTTAAAAGAAGATGACCGCATCACGCATTTGCAGAACCTGGTCGGCAATGAAATCGCCGTCAAGATCATCGAAGTCAATCGCAAACGCCGCCGCCTGGTCTTCAGCCAACTGGAAGCCGAGCAGGAGAATCGTGCCGCCCGCAAAGAGAAGCTGCTGAGCGAGCTGCAAGAAGGCACCTCCCGCAGCGGCGTAGTCAGCGGCTTGTGTGACTTCGGCGCATTTGTTGACCTCGGCGGCGCGGACGGCTTGGTGCATATCTCCGAGCTGGCTTGGCACCGTGTGCGTCACCCCAGCCAGGTCTTGTCGGTGGGCGATAAAATCGATGTCTTCGTGCTGAACCTGGACGCGCAGGGCAAGCGCATCGGCTTGAGCATGAAACGGTTGCAGCCCAATCCCTGGACGTTAGTCGACGATATGTATCACATCGGGCAATTGGTCGAAGGCGTCATCAGCCGCCTGGAATCATTCGGCGCATTCATCAGCCTGGACCCAGGCATTGAAGCCCTCTTGCATGTCAGCCAGATGTCCAGCAACCCCGATGACAACCCGCAGCGCCACCTCTACGAAGGGCAGAAGCTGCTCATGCGCATCATCAGCATTGAATCCGAGCGGCAACGGCTGGGCTTGAGCCTGAGCGAAGTAACCGAGACCGAGAAAGCGCAATGGGAAGCACGGCAGCTTGAGCTGGTTGCCGCTGCCCAGCAAGAAGCCGAAGCCGCCCAAGCCCAGGAAGAAGCTGAGAATCAGCCTGTATAAGGCGCGCATTCTCGTGTACACTCTATGCCGAGCTTAGTTTTGCGAAGGTGGTGAGGATAGAATGGCTTCTGTCAGACTCAAACCAGGCGAAAGTCAAGAGCAGTTATTGCGCCGCTTTCGCAAGCGCGTGACCAACGCGGGCATCTTGAGCACAGTGCGCCGCAAGCGCTGGCATATCTCCAAGAGCGAGCTGCGCCGCATCGAGAAGAAAAAGGCAATCCGCCGCTCGCGCCGGCGTATGCGCCGCAATTGACGGCGAAAACCTTGCGATTGCAAGCTGTGCAGGGGCGATCCTTGGGTCGCCCACAAATCAACCGAGATAGCAGTAGTCGAATTATCGTAAAGCAGGAGGCACATGGCAAAGAAAGAAGAAAAGATTGAAGTCGAAGGAACGGTCGTCGAGGCGCTGCCAAATACGCAATTCATGGTCGAGTTGGAAAATGGGCACCGCTTGCTCGCTTATTTGTCGGGCAAGATGCGCAAATTTTACATCCGCATTTTGCTGGGAGACCGCGTCAAGGTGGAGATGTCCCCCTACGATATGAATCGCGGTCGCATCATTTATCGTCATAAGGATAATGTGCGCACCTGAGCGCCGCTTGCCCCTGTTTCACCTGGATCGGGACGAGTCATCGTCATTGCGATGGCTCGTTATGCTTTCCGCCCCCAGTGCACAGCCATCGTGCCCAGCATAAAGACTCGATACCGTACATCGCCGAAGCCGGCTGCTTCCACCAGTCCCGCCAGTTCCTGCGGCGTCTTGAATAAAGCGGTCGATTCGGGCAGGTAGCGATAGGCATCAGCAGCCGCTTTGCCAGCCACCAGCCGCCCCAACAGGGGGATGCCTACTTTCAGGTGCAAGTTAATCAGCGGCTTCAAGACGGTAGCCGGCGGCGGCGAAGTATCCAGGATGACGATGCGTCCGCCGCTGCGCAAGACACGTCGCTGCTCGGCAAGCGCCTGTGGGATATTGATGACATTCCGCAGCAGATAAGCCGAGACCACGGCATCAAAGCTGGCATCGGCATACGGCAGGCGCAGCGCATCCGCCCCCGCCCAGGCGACCCCGTCTCCACCGCGCCGCGCTTGCCCGACGCGCATCATCTCCAATGCGAAATCAGCGCCATGCACGCGCGCTGTGGGCTGCTGCCGCAAGGTTTCCAAGGCGATATCCCCTGTCCCTGTGGCGATGTCCAGCAGCCGGCCCCGCGCCGGCAATGCCGTCATTTGCACAGCGAAACGCCGCCATTTGCGGTCTTGTCCCGCCGTGATGAGCCGGTTCATCAAGTCGTAGCGCCCGGCGATGCGGTCGAACATGCCGCGCACATAGTCGGCGCGCGCTTTGCCCTGCAGTTGCGCCATGCCCTTATTCCGCCCGCCGCCGCGCTTCAAAGAGCAGCCAATCGCCCTGCTGATGCCGCGCCACGATTTGCAGCCCCGCGCCCCCCAGCGTCGCCGACACTTCGTCAGCTTGTTCGGCGATGATGCCGCTGAAGAGCGCCACCCCGCCCGGACGCAGGACTTCGCCCAAGCCTTGCGCCGCCAGTTGCATAATCACGCGGGCCAGGATATTCACCAACAACACATCGAAGCGCCGCGCCGCCGATAGCGCGGTCTCGATGCTGCCTTGCTGGGCGGTGATGCGCTGGGCGACCTGGTTGTAGCTGGCGTTTTCCCGCGTTGCCGAGACAGCAATGGCGTCAATATCCAGCGCCAGCGCCCGCCGCGCGCCCAGCTTGACCGCCGCAATCGACAAAATGCCGCTGCCACAGCCCAAATCCAGGACTATCTGCCCAGGCTGAACCACCCGCTCCAGCCCTTCCAGGCAAAGCTGCGTGGTCGGGTGCGTGCCTGTGCCGAATGCCATGCCAGGGTCCAGCGCGATGTCAATATCGCCTTCGGATAGCGCCACATCGACCCAGCGCGGCCGTACCAGCAAGCGCCTGCCGATGCGCAGCGGTTGATAATGCGCCTTCCAGGCTTGCGACCAATCGTCTTCGCGGACCAGGCGATAAACGGGCTCTGGCATCGGATAAAGCAGGCGCATGTGCCCCAGCGCGGCTTCCAACTGCGCTTTGGTGGCGGCGGCGCGGACATCGTCGGGGAAGTAGGCGCGCAGAATCAAGCTATCGGCTGGTGGCAGGTCAGCTTCGTCCCAAGTGTCAGGGCGGATGTCGGCTTGTTCCAGCGAGACGCCTTGATGCCCATAGCGACCCAGCACCTCGGCGATGGCTTCCGCGCTTTCGCCATCAACGCGCAGGCTGACCTCGATCCAGCGGCTCATGCGGGTTTATTTGTCGTCGCCGGCGATAAAGTCAGTCATTCGTTCAAACCAGCCGCGACCGCCGCGCTGCGGGGATATATCATGCCCGAAAGTTTCGGCTAGTTGCGAGAAAAGCTCGCGTTGCTGCTCACTCAAATTAGTCGGTGTTAGCACAGTAACGCCAACTAACTGATCGCCGCGACCGCTGCTGCTGCCATCAGCGCGCAACCTGGGGAAGCCGCGCCCGCGCAAACGGAATATCTTGCCGGTCTGCGTGCCCGGCACGATATCCAGGGCAACCATCCCATCCACAGTCTCAACCTGGATAGTATCGCCCAAAGCCGCCTGCGCGATATTGATGTTGATATCCAGGATGATGTCGTTTTCGCTGCGCTTGAAATAGCTGTGGTCTTTCACGTGCACGACGACGAACAAATTGCCCGCTGGCGCTCCATGTTCGCCGGCGTCGCCTTCGCCGCGCACCTGTATCTGGATGCCTTCGCTGACGCCCGGCGGGATTTTGACAGTCAGCAGCGCGCGCTGACGCCGCCGTCCGCTGCCATCACAACTACGGCAGGGCTTGGTGATTGAGCTGCCTTTGCCGCCACAGCTGGGGCAAGTCTGCGTGCGCACCATCGAGCCGAGCAGGGTCTGCTGCACCTGGCGCAGCTCGCCGCTGCCATTGCAAGTTCGGCAGGTCACAGTACGTGAGCCTTCCGCCGCGCCGCTGCCATCGCAATCTTCACAGCTTTCGAGGCGCAGGAACTCCACTTCCTTATCGACGCCAAAGACGGACTCGATGAAATCGATCGTCACTCTGACGCGCTTGTCAGCTCCTTGGCTGGGTCCTCTGCGCCGTCCGCCGCGTTGTTCACCAAATGCGCTGTTAAAAATATCAAAAATATCTTCCAAACCGCCAAAGCCGCCCATGCCCTGGCTGAAGCCACTCGCGCCATTCAGCCCCTCATGCCCAAAGCGATCATAACGCGCGCGCATTTCATCGTCGGAGAGCACTTCGTAGGCCGCGGAGACCTCTTTGAACTTGTCTTCAGCATCGGCTTCTTGGCTGACATCAGGGTGATACTGCCGCGCCAGCCGCCGGAATGCGCTCTTAATTTGTTTGGTGTCGGCGCTGCGCGGGACGCCTAGCACCTCATAGTAGTCTCTGGGCACGGAAGAAACCTCACCTTTTCCTGCTTAAACTTGCGCTCCAATATGCACAGACACTCGAATATGTGTCAAATATGCATCGCTACTGAGACATCTTTTTCTACGCTATTCGAGATGCATCTTCATCGGATGTTTTCTTGAATAGCGGCAAAGCTTCGACTGGTTTCGGATACGCCTTCTCTAAATTTCTTTTAAACTCATCCCAGGTCTTAGAGATTCTCATTAGGACGATAACGCCTTCTATGTGCTTCTGTAGTTCGGGGTGCCCGTGATCTCGAGTCAACCACTGATGGTGTTTGTGTTTTCTGTTGCCATTAGTAATCACAGGGTTTCGTGCGCGAAGTTCTTCAAGAACACCAGGAGCAAGGCGTTCGTAGATCAAGTCATTAGTGTAATGACCTACAACGGCAGGTCGATTGATTGCATATTCCTTGGGCCACTTGTTTAGACGACAAATCTCTTCGTAGAATTCCATTGGAAAAGTCTTTATCCATGCTTGTAACTCATCAGCAAGATACTTCTCCAGGATGAGGGCAAGAGCGCGCTTAACACGAATCTCTTGGTAACCGGTCGCTTCATCAATTAGCGCCGTGATGCCGACAAGAGCGAGACCTCGCATGATAAGATCGGCCTGCATGATTATTGCTTCCTGCTGCGAAGCAAAGGTTCTATTATCTCTAGCTTTTAAGATAGCTTCACATAGGTCGACAAAAGCCTTTGCTGGGTAGCCGTAAGCTGTTCGACCTCCGTGGGGTGGGACAAATTCTATAGGAGAGCTGAGTACTGCCCTTAATTCTGGTGAGATATATGGTTCCAGCCACTTTGCTTGGGCAATTCTCGGCATCAACGAACTGTCAAGCGCTGCCCCTGAATGTCCGCCACCTGTTGTTTTCAAGCCGCCATACAGTCCTCGCTGGCTTATAACCCGTGTTTCATCTTCAAGCACGTAGCAAGGTATTTCAATATCTCCGATCTTGAGCGGTTTGTCCTCAGCACCTGCCAATGTCTTGAGCGGTACAGGTTTATTATTGCCGTTAGGTTCTTTTCCATTATTGGACATATTCATACTCTCCTTGGTATCTGCTTATATTAGCACAAGAGCGACAGACTTCTGCCGCTCCTTGCTTTTGTCTCGCTTGGATGCCTTCTAGGCTTCGGTGAACTCCGCGTCGATGACATCTTCATCTTCTTTTTTGCTCTGCGCGCCGTCTGCTTCGCCCTCTTGGTACATCGCGCCGCCCAGCGCCTGCAAATGCGCCATCAGCGCTTCGGTAGCCGACTTGGTATCGCTGAGGCTGTCGCCTGCCATCGCCGTGCGCAGCGCCGCGATCTTGGCTTCGGTCTCGCTCGCCATCTCCGCCAGCAGCTTGTCTTTGTGCTCGCTCAGCAATTTCTCGGCTTGGTAGATGGCGCTTTCCGCCTGATTTTCGACTTCCGCCTTTTCTTTCTGCTCGGCATCTGCGCTGGCAAATTTTTCGGCTTCGGCGACGGCGCGGTCGACTTGCTCGTCGGTCAAGCCGCTGCTGGCGGTGATGACAATCGTCTGCTCGGCACCAGTCGCCTTGTCTTTGGCGGCGACATTCAACGTGCCATTGGCATCGATATCAAAGGTTACTTCGATCTGGGGCATGCCGCGCGGGGCGGGCGGGATATTCGCCAGGATGAAGGTGCCCAGTGACTTGTTATCGCGAGCCATGGAGCGCTCGCCTTGCAGGACATTGATCTCCACCTGAGTCTGTCCATCCGCCGCGGTGGAGAAAACCTGCGACTTCTTGGTGGGGATGGTGGTGTTGCGGTCGATCATGGCGGTAGCGACCCCGCCCAGCGTCTCGATAGCCAGGGTCAAGGGCGTAACATCCAGCAGCAGGATGTCTTTGACATCGCCGCCCAGCACGCCACCTTGGATCGCCGCGCCCAAGGCGACCACTTCGTCCGGGTTGACGCGCCGGGTAGGCTCTTTGCCGAAGAAGCGCTGCACAGCCTCTTGCACCGCGGGCATGCGCGTCATGCCGCCGACTAGCAGCACCGTATCCACATCGCTCGTGGTCAAGCCAGCGGCTCCCAGCGCATCGCGGCAGGGTTTGATTGATGCGTCGATCAGGTCGTCCACCAGCGCCTCCAGCTGGGAGCGCGTCAGACTCATGTTGAGGTGCTTGGGCCCACTGGCGTCAGCAGTGATGAAAGGCAGGCTAATCTCGGCGCTGGTGGTATTCGACAGCTCAATCTTGGCTTTTTCCGCCGCTTCTTTGAGCCGCTGCAGCGCCTGCAAATCATTGCGCAGGTTGATGCCTGTATCCTTCTGGAAGTCATCGGCGATGCGGTTAATGATGCGCTCGTCAAAATTATCGCCGCCCAGGAAGGTATCGCCGCTGGTCGATTTCACTTCGAAGACTCCGTCGGCGATCTCCAGGATGGAGATGTCAAAGGTGCCGCCGCCCATGTCATAGACCGCCACGATGCCTTCTTCGCGGCTCTCCAAGCCGAATGACAGGCAAGACGCGGTCGGCTCGTTGATGATGCGCAGGACATCCAGCCCGGCGATCTTGCCGGCGTCTTTGGTAGCGTTGCGCTGGGTATCGTTGAAATAGGCGGGCACAGTGATGACAGCTTGGTCGACCGTCTGCCCCAGGTAGGCTTCGGCATCGGCTTTGAGCTTCTGCAAGACCATCGCCGAGATCTCCGGCGGGCTGTAATCGCGCTCGTTCATGCGGATGCGCACATCGCCATTCTGCGCTGCGGATAGCGTATAGGGCATCAATTCGCGCGCTTCGGAGACGGCCGAGTCAGCGAATTTGCGTCCCATAAAACGCTTGACGGAAAAAACAGTGTTCTCAGGATTGACGACAGCCTGGTTGCGCGCCACCCGCCCGACCAGCCGCTCGCCGGTCTTGGCGTTGATTGCCACCACCGATGGCACCAGGTTGCCGCCTTCCGCCGAGGGGATGACGGTCGGCTCGCCAGCTTCCATCACGGCGACCACCGAATTGGTTGTGCCCAGGTCGATGCCTATGATTCTTCCCATGTTTATCTCCCTTTCTCTTTTATCGCGCGGCTGTGGCAGGGGCGCTATTTATCTAGCCCGCTACCATCACCAGCGCTTCTCTTAATACAAAGTCGCCCACGCGGTAGCCACGCCGCAAGGTCTGCGCCACAGTCCCGCTTTCGTTCGCGCCGCTGCTGTCGATGCCGATGGCTTGGTGCAGCTTGCCATCAAAGGGCTCGCCAGGTGCCGGGTCAATCGCTTCGACAGCCAGCGAAAATGTCTCGTCTTCAAGCTTGGCGGCTGCGACTTTATCGACCAACTCGTCAAAGGTCAGCGCTGCCTTGGCATCCAGCTTGATGACGATTGTGTCGGCGTCGATGTGACTGGCTAGCGCCGCTTCCAATTTGCCTTGCAGCATCCGCACGCCCGTGACCCAGTCGTGGTGGCGAATGTCGTCTGGCGGGGTCGGCGAGGCGCTGAGGAATTCGTCGACTGCATAAATCAGCGCTTCCAGCTTTTGCGCCGCAGCCAGTTGCGAGCGCTGCTTTAATGTCTCGCCGCTCTTTTTTTGCCGCTCGATTTCTTTTTTGAGCTCGTCAATAGTCTTGTTGGCGCTGTGCCAGCCAGCCAGGTTTTCATTCGCCAGTTGCGTCGCGGCTTGCAGCGCTTCTTGCGCCGCGTGCCGTTCCTGGATGGCTTCTTTTAATGCCTTCTTTGCCGTGCCCAGGTCGTCCAGGGCTTCCATCTCCATGTCCGCGGCTGGTGTCTCGTTTTGGGCATTATCTTGCTGGGTTGCGTCGCTCATGAACCGTCCTTCCGCGCAAAGCGCCCGCCGCAGTGGTCTGCCACCATTGTTGCGAATGCGTATATGACCTATATCAGAACAGACGGGATTATAGTTAGATTCAGCAAGAATATCGCGCGCGCAGGCGAAGTCTTATGAAGTTTATATGTTGCCGCGCTCGCCCTCGTCTACGCCATCTTGATAGAGCGTCGCCAGCACATTCGTCATCAGGTTGGAGACATAGCGCACTGTGCTGATGGCGCGCCCATAATTGATATGTGTTGGCCCCAAAACGCCGATAGCGCCGCTCATTTTCCCGGGATCGCCATAGCGACTGAGCACCATGCTCAAGCGGCTGAGGTCTTGGTAACGCCCGTCGCCGGCGATGACAACGCGCACATCGAGCGCCTCGCCCGGAGCATCGCTGGGCAGCCGGCCCAGCAGGTCGTTCAGCAGCGCATTCAGCACGGTGTGTTCTTCCAGGATGCGGATGGCTTGCTGGGCGGCTTCTTCATCAGCGAAGCTCTCGATGATGCGGCTGAGCCCGTCGCGGTAAATGAAACGGACTTGGTTGTTGTCGGCGGTTTCAATTAACTCTGCCGTCAAATCCGCCACTTCGCGGTCGAGCATCGGCAGGTTGATGCTGCGCAGCCGCACCTGGCGCGCGCCCAAGCCGGTACAAAGCTCATTGACGCGCTTGGCGGCTTCCGCCAGTTTTGCCTGGGGCACAGCATCCGCCAGGGTCAACATGCGCTGGTGCACACTGCCGCTATGCAGCACTAAAACCATCAAGGCGAGCCGCCCTTGTATGGAAATCAGCTCGACATGTTTGAAAGTATTCGTCTGGGCGATGGGCGGCGTAACGATCGATGCGGTCTGCACCGAGCGCGAAAGCAGCGCCGCTGTCCGCCGCATCCACTGTTCCATGCCGACTCGCAAGGTGCCGACCCGCTCGGAGATGTGGCTCTGTTCGCCGCGGGTCAAGCTATGGTTTTGCAGCAGTCGCCGCACAAAATAGCGAAAGCCAGCCGCGGTCGGCAGCCTGCCCGCCGATGTGTGGGGCGCGGCGATATAACCCAACTCTTCCAACTGCGCCATCTCGTTGCGCACCGTCGCCGAGCTGATATTCAGTTGGAAATTCTCAACCAGATGCCCCGAACTGACCGGCTCCGGCTTCTCCGAATAGGCTTGTACGATGCAAGTCAGGATGGCTTCCTGGCGGCTACTCAAGTCGGGCAGATGGTAGTCTTCAGCCATGATGCCTCTGCGGTTGGGATAGCTTGCGCAGATGCTAGCACGTCCCCTGCCGCTATGGCAATTCTGATGTAAGATGAAGCGCCAGTTGTTCGTCTTATGAGCAGATCGACAAAGAAGAGAGGAGTCAACATGAGCAGCCAGACATTTGATGTCAACGAAGCGGATTTCCAAAATGAAGTGCTGGATAGCGCGACCCCCGTGCTGGTGGATTTTTGGGCGGAATGGTGCGGTCCTTGCAAGATGATCGCGCCGATTGTCGATGAGATTGCCAGTGACTACGCCGGCAAGCTGCGCGTCGCCAAAGTTGATGCCGATGCCAACCAGGCAATCATCATGAATTATGGCATCATGGGCATCCCCACGCTAATCCTGTTCAAAGGCGGAGAACCTGTCGAACGGATCACCGGTTTCAAACCCAAAGGCAAGATCGTCAGCGCCATCGCCGCGCATATCTAAGCTGCGCTCGCTAACTGGTCCGCCGCCCTCTACAAGCGCCCGTGCCTCCGCGCGCGCCCTGCTTGCCTAGAAAAAGCCCCTCCCTCATTTTGGGGGAGGGGTTTGGGGCGGGGGCAATCCCGCGCCAGGCAGCCTAGACCGCGCAGCTTTTCCTGCTATCATCAGCAGACACCAGCAATTCCACCTTTGCCGTCCAGTTGCCGAAAGCGCCATGAACACGAGAGAACTGTTCAAAGTACCCGGTGCCAAGTACAGCCCAATTGTGGAACCCCGTCCCGACTCGGAAGCGCCCGAACAATCGGCTACCATGCGTTTCGGCTCGATGAAGATTTTCTCTGGCAGCGCTTCGCAGGAATTGGGCAGCGAGATTAGCGACTATATTCGCGGCATATCATCGTACAATGTCAAGCCCGGTGCCTATTACCGCACGGTCTTTTCTAACGAAAACATCTTCATCAAGCTGGAAGAGAGCGTGCGCGGCAAGGATGTTTACCTCGTGCAGACGATGGCTTCGCCCGTGCACGACAACTTCATGGAAATGCTGATCATGATTGACGCGCTGAAGCGGGACTCGGCTTGGCGCATCAATCTGGTCGTGCCGTATATGAGTTATACGCGCTCGGACAAAAAAGACCAGCCGCGCGTGCCCATCTCGGCGCGACTCATCGCCAACATGATCGAGACCGCCGGCGTCGATCGCTATATGACCATCGACCTGCACTCCGGGCAGATCCAAGGCTTCTTTAATATCCCTGGCGATGCGCTCACGGCATTTCATCTTTTGAGCGACTACATCCTCGCCCGGCTGCGCGCTGGGGAACTGGGTGATCTTGTCGTGGTGGCGACAGACTTGGGCTTCGCCAAGCAAGGCAGGAACTGGGCGGAGACGCTGGGCGTGCCGCTTGCATTCGTGGAGAAGCGCCGCGTCAGCAATGCCGAAAGCCCGCGTGCCTTATCGCTGATTGGCAGCGTCGAAGGCAAGAACGTACTGCTGGTCGATGATGAGGTCAATACTGCCGGCAGCGTCGTCAATGCTGTGAATGTCGTGCGCGATTATGGCGCGCGCGATGTGCTCTTCGCTTTCACGCATCCTTTCTTCTCCGAGCGGGCTTATGAGCGCCTCGCCGCCCTCGGCCTGCGTGAAATCATTTTCACCAACACACTTGCCATCCCCGAAGCTCGCAAGCTGCCCAATATGACTGTGCTATCCATCGCGCCATTGCTGGGCGAGGTCATCCTGCGGGCGCACGAGGGCAGAAGCGTAGGCGCGCTCTTCAATGAGTGACAAAATGGGCAGTGAAGAAAAGCGCTCCATCTATACCCCGTCCGACGATCCACCCAGCCGATTGCATTCCTCGACGCTGCTGCTGGGCGCGGTGTCTTACATGGCGCTATTTGCGCTGTTCTCGTGGATTGTGAACCTGGTCGGCTTGCAGGAATTGCAGTTGATGGTGGCTGGCGCGGGCATCTGGGGTCCGCTCTTTTATGTCGGTATCAAAGCCATGACCTTCACTTTCGCGCCGCTTTCGGCTGGTCCTATCCAACTGGCGGCGGGCTTGCTCTTTGGCGTCGAGCTAGGCACCTTTTATTCGCTGCTGGGCGAGGTAATTGGCGGCACCATCAATGTCTTGATCGGGCGGCTCTACGGGCGTCCGCTCATCCTGCGCTTGGTCGGCGAGCAAGGCTTGGAGCGCATCGACAAGTTTTACCTGCGCTACCTGGACGATTGGAAGCAGTTGCTGGCGGCGCGCCTGGTACTTTTCTCCGTCTATGACTTCATCAGCTATGCGGTGGGCTTGGGGCGCATTCGCCTGTATGTGTATATTATGGCGTCCTTCTTCGGCGGTTGGCTGCCGACCTATATCATTGTCCGCTTTGGTTCTGAGGTCGCCCAGGATTTTCGTGTGCAGTTGGTCATCTATGCTGCGGTGACTATCCTGCTGGTCAGCTTCTTCCTCTTCCGCCGCCCCATAGAAAATTTGCTGGAGCGGCTGCGGAAATAGCTGCCGCGCTCTGTGCTATACTGACGGCAAATCGACGAGGCAAACGCGACAAGCCATGTTTCGCAAGCTAGTGAAGACCATCTTTGGCGACCCCATGCAAAAGGCGCTCGCCAGCTACCAAGGCAAAGTCGAGCAAATCAACGCGCTGGAAGGGTCCTTGCAGCGCCTGGATGACGCGGCGCTCAAAGAAAAGCTGCACAAATTAAAATCACAGCGGAAAAATGGCGCGGCGCTGGACGAACTCATGCCCGAAGTCTACGCCCTGGTGCGCGAGGCATCGGTGCGCACGATCGGCCTGCGGCATTATGATGTGCAGCTCATCGGCGGCATCGTCTTGCACGAGGGGCGCATCGCCGAGATGAAGACGGGCGAAGGCAAAACCCTGGTCGCCACCTTGCCGCTGGTTTTGAATGCGCTGGACGAGCGCGGCGCGCACCTGGTAACGCCCAATGACTACCTCTCTAAGCACGGCTTGCAGTTCATGGGCCCCATCTACAGCCTGCTCGGCTTGTCGGCTGCCGTCATCCAAAATACCGGCGGCCAGCCCGATAGCGGCTCCTTCCTGTTTGACCCCGCTTTCATCTCTGACGATGCGCGCTATCAAAACCTGCGCCCAATCAGCCGCCGCGAAGCCTATCAAGCCGACATCCTCTATGGAACGAACAACGAATTTGGCTTCGACTACCTGCGCGACAATATGGCGCTTTCTCATGAAGGGCTGGTGCAGCGCGAGTTGAACTACGCCATCGTTGACGAAGTCGATAATATCCTCATCGACGAAGCGCGCACGCCGCTGATTATCTCTGGTCCCGCTGATGAGCCATCCGACTTTTATCGCCGCTTCGCATCAATCGTGAAGCGGCTGAAAAAGAGCAGCGAAGACAGCGTGGAAGACGAAGCGCCCGATGGCGACTATGTGCTGGATATCGGCGACCGCATCGTTTACCTGACCGAGCAAGGCGTGGAAAAGGTCGAGAATGCCCTGGGGCTTGCGCAGCTTTATCACCCCGACAATGCCGAGATGCTGCCCTACCTGGATAGCTGCCTGCGCGCCCAGACGCTTTTTGAGCGCGACAAAGAATACATCGTGCAAAATGGCGAAGTCGTCATTGTGGATGACTTCACGGGAAGACTCATGCCGGGGCGGCGCTTCTCCGAAGGTTTGCACCAAGCCATCGAAGCCAAAGAAAATGTGCAGATCCGCCGCGAGAATATCACCATGGCGACCATCACCTTCCAAAACTTCTTCCGTATGTACGCCAAGCTGGCGGGCATGACTGGCACCGCGCTCACCGAAGCCGAAGAGTTCGAAAAAACCTACGAACTGGATGTCGTGCCTATCCCCACGCATCGCCAGGTCATCCGCAACGATGCCAACGACCTGATCTATGTCAACGAAACATCCAAGTGGAATGCCATCGTCAATGCCATCCAGGAGCGCAACCAACACAAGCAGCCCATCCTGGTTGGTACCGTCGCCGTGGAAACATCGGAGCGCTTGAGCAGGTACCTGCACAAAGCCGGCATCAAACACGAAGTGCTCAATGCCAAGCAGCACGAAAAAGAAGCCGAGATCATCACCCAGGCGGGCAGACCGGGCGCGGTTACCATCGCTACCAATATGGCGGGGCGCGGCGTGGATATCCTGCTGGGCGGCAACCCCGAAGGGCTGGCGCGGGCATCGCTGCGCCGGCAGGGCATCGACTTGACCGCCGCCAGCGAATCGCAGTGGGCTGCGGCGCTGAAAGAAGCCGAAGCGCAGGTCGAGCGCGACAGACAGGTCGTCCTGGGGGCGGGTGGGCTTTTCGTGCTGGGCACAGAACGTCACGATGCGCGCCGCATAGACAACCAGTTGCGCGGGCGCTCGGGCAGGCAGGGCGACCCCGGCGAATCACGGTTTTATCTCAGCCTGGATGACGATTTGATGAAGCGCTTCGCTAATGACAATGTCAAGCGCTTGATGAAGACAGCCGGCTTCCCCGAGAACGAAGCCATCCAGCACGGCATGATCAGCAAGTCGATTGAACAGGCGCAGATCCGCGTCGAGGGGCACAACTTCGATATCCGCAAGCGCGTCGTCGAATACGACGATGTCGTCAACCGCCAGCGTGAAATCATCTATTCGCAGCGCTTTCAATGGCTGCAAAAAGACGCCGAAACTCTGCACGGCGATTATCTGGAGATGATCCAGGCGCAAGCCGCCGCCACCATCGAAGCCACCTTCGCCGCCGACCACACTGGCGAACAGCTTGATGCCGGCGCGATGTATCAGCAGATAGCCAGCGCCGGTTTGCCCCTGCCACAAGAAATCACCCCCGACGCCCTGGACGAGTTTGAATCCGACTTTCTGACCGAGCGCATCTGCCTGCATGTCGCCACGCTGCTTGATGAAAAGCGCGGGCAGTTGGAAGCGGCGCGCGCCGGGCTGATGGAAATCGCCGAGCGCCAGACAGTCATCCGCGCTTTGGATCACTACTGGCAGCGGCATCTGACCGACCTGGACATCTTGCGTGAGGGCATCGGCTTGCAAGCTATCGCGCAGAAGGACCCGCTGGTCGAATACCAACGGCAGGGCTTCCAGATGTTCCGCGTTGTCGAGGACACTTACCGCAAGGTGGCAGCGCGCAATATCTTCCTTGTGCAGCCAGCCGTGATGCAGACGCCGCAGCGCCGCCGCAGGATGCGCGAGCACCATGCTGATGCCGCCTTCAACCAGGGCGAGCGCCCGCGACAGCAAACCGTGCGCAATACCAACCGCCGCCCCGGCCCCAACAAACCCTGCTGGTGTGGCAGCGGCAAAAAATACAAACACTGCCACCGGCGCGAAGATCAACTCTCGGGCCGCTTCCGGCAAGCTGGCTGAGCCGCCGCCCTAACCATGTGGCGCATCGGCGAATACGAGCTGTATTTGTTCAACGACGCCAGCGCCTGGGTCGATCCCGGCGGCATGTTTGGCCTCGTGCCGCGGGTATTGTGGTCGCGCTATTATGCGGTCGACGAGCGCCAGCTAATGAATACAGCCAACCACACCCTGCTGATTCGCGGGGGCGGGCGCAATATCCTCGTCGATACCGGCTTTGGCAATTGCCTGAGCCAAACGCAGCGCAAACGCCGCAGCATCACCCATTTTGATGGCACGCAGGTTGGCTTGGCTGCGCTGGGCATCGCCGCTGACGATATTGACCTGGTCGTCAACACGCACTTGCATGATGATCACTGCACGGGCAACTTCCGGCTGGATGCCAATGGCGAGCGCCAGCCTGCCTTCCCCAATGCCCGTTATGTGGCGCAGCGCCGCGAATATGAAGAGGCTTGCGCGCCCAATGAACGCACGCGCGCCACCTACCTGCCGGGGAATTACCAGCCGCTTTATGAGTCGGGTCAGTTGCAATTGCTGGATGGCGATAGCGAGGTCGCGCCCGGCATACAGGCCTTGGTCACGCCCGGGCATACGCCGGCGCACATGAGCCTGCGCATCAGCAGCCAGGGTGAGCAAGCCGCATTTCTTTGCGACCTGGCTTCACTAGCGATTCATTTTGAGCGCCTGGCTTGGATGAGCGCCTACGATGTCGAGCCGCTGCTAACGCTGGAGACCAAGCGCCGCTGGCAGCCCTGGGCGCTGGAGACCAATGCGCTGTTATTCTTCCCGCATGATGCCAAGATTCCCGCCGGACGCTTGATCCAAGTCGAACATGGTCGTCCGCGGGTGGTGGCTGTCGATTGAGCCAATTAGGGCGACTCGCCGCCTCGCCCCTACATTTTCCTCTGTGCCCTCTGCGCCTCTGGCGAACTTGGCTGGCAGACAGGGCAGAAGTGCGTCCCGCGCTGCGCCAGGCGGATTTTGTTGATTGGCGCGCCACAAGTCCGGCAGGGCTGTTCGGGGCGGCCATAAACAAAGAAATGGTGCTGCGAATTGCCTTTTCCGCCATCGGGCTTGCGATACCAATTGATGCTGGCGCCTTCGTGCTCGATGCCCTTTTGCAGCGCCCTCCGCAGCGCATCATGCAAGCGCGCCGCCTCGTCGTCCGTCAGCGACCGGGCAGGGCGGGCGGGGTGGATACCCGCGCGGAACAGCGCCTCATCAGCATAGATATTGCCGACGCCCGCCACGAATTCCTGTTGCAGCAGCCGCGCCTTGATGGAAAGCCTGCGCCCCCGCAGCCCCTCGCAAAAGCCGGCGATTGTGAATTTGTCGCCGAGCGGCTCGGGACCCAAATGCCCCAGCAGCGCCGCGACATCGTCCGTCAGATAGACGCGCCCGAATTTGCGCGCATCCGAGAAGCGCAACTGCCAGCCCGCGTCCAGGTCAAAGCGCACATGCACCCAGCGGTCAGCCACATGCCGCGCATCTGTCGCCGCCACATACAGCCGCCCCGTCATCTTTAAGTGCACAGCCAACGTGTCGTGATCCAACTGAATCAAGATATATTTGCCGCGCCGCCCCAAGCGTCTAACGACTTGCCCAGCCACGCGCGCTGCGAATTCATCCGGCGCGGGCGAATGAATGCTGCGCCGCCAATCTTGCCACATGGCGAGTATGCGCCGCCCGACCAATGGCTCGCGCAAGCCGCGTACAACGGTCTCGACTTCGGGCAGCTCGGGCATGGATTCTCATCAAAATCGCCGGACAGTTTTGTTATAATACGCGTGCCAGCCAGTGCTGCCTAGCCAACATAATCCACAGAAGCGAGATTATGACCGCCGACTTCGTACACTTGCATGTGCATAGCGAGTTTTCGTTATTGGATGGGCAGAGCCGCATCAAAGAACTTGTCGCGCGCGCCAAAGAGCTGGATATGCTGGCGCTGGGCATCACCGACCATGGCGTTATGTTCGGCGTGCTGGACTTTTACCGCGCTTGCACGGAGGCGGGCATCACGCCCGTCGTGGGCATGGAAGCCTACCTCGCGCCACGCGGCATGACCGACCGCGACTCCCGCCTTGACCGCGAAGCCCACCACATGCTCTTGCTGGCGAAGAACATGCGCGGCTACCAGAACCTGCTAAAAATCGCCTCCGCCGCCCAGTTGGAGGGCTTCTATTATCGTCCGCGCATCGACAAAGACTTCCTGGCTGCCCACGCTGACGGTCTCATCGCGACCAGCGGCTGCCTGGCTGCGGAAGTCCCGCGCTTGGCGAACAGGGGCGATTTTGAGTCCGCGCGTCAGCAAATCGGCTGGTACCAAGAGGTCTTTGGCAGCGACAACTTCTTCCTGGAGCTGCAAGGGCATGACATCCCCGAGCTGCATGAGCTGAACCGCTGGCTATGCGAATACCGCCGCAGCGGACACAGCCCCGTCCAGTTGGTAGCTAGCAACGATGTGCATTATGTCGGCAAGGACGATGCCGATGCTCACGATACCCTTCTGTGCATCCAAACCAGCAGCTTGAAGTCTGAAGAGAATCGCATGCGTATGCTGCCCGCCAGCAGCTATTATCTGAAATCCGCCCAGGAAATGCGCGCCGACTTCGCCGGTTTACCCGCCGAACTGATTGATGAAGCCTTTGCCAACTCACTGCGCATCGCGCAAATGACGCAAATCGACCTCGCGCCCAAGGGCTATCACCTGCCGACTTTCGCTGTGCCGGCGGGTTTTGATGAAGCCAGTTACCTGCAGCATCTCACCAACATCGGCATGACCTGGCGCTTTGGGGACGGCTGGCGCGGCGAGCCGGTCCTCCAGGAGCGCATCGACCGCGAGCTTAACATCATCCACACCATGGGCTTCGACAGCTATTTTCTGATTGTGTGGGACTTGTGCGAGTTCGCGCGGCATGCCGATATCTGGTGGAATGTGCGCGGCTCCGGGGCGGCTTCGCTGGTTGCTTATAGCCTGGGCATCACCAATATCGACCCGATACAAAACAGCTTGTTATTTGAACGATTCTTAAACCCCGGCCGCGTCAGTATGCCGGATATTGACCTGGACTACCCAGACGACCGCCGCGGCGAGATGATCGCCTACACCGCTATGAAGTATGGCGAAGACAAAGTCGCGGCAATCATCACCTTCGGCACCATGGGCGCAAAAGCGGCTGTGCGCGATGTCGGGCGCGCTCTGGATGTCGACCTGGGGCTAATCAATCGCGCTGCCGCCCTCATCCCCCAAGAAGCGCGCCAAAAGAAAATCCGCGACTATGTCGAAGCCAGCCCGGAACTGACAGCCCTATACCGGGACGAGCCGCGCCTGCAGCGGGTCATCGATACCGCCAGCGAATTGCAAGGCATGACGCGCCACGCCTCCACGCACGCGGCTGGCGTCATCGTCGCTGACCGCCCTTTGGTCGAGCTCGTGCCACTGCATCGCATCACCGGCAAAGACCCCTCGGGCGGCGCGCTGAAAGCCGTAACGCAATTCCCCATGGAAACGGCTGAATCTATCGGCTTGCTCAAGGTCGACTTCTTGGGTTTGTCCACGTTGACCATCATGCGCAAAGCCTGTGAGCTGATTGCCCGGCACCGCGGCGTTCACTACTCAAACGACAACATCCCCTATCGCCATGACGATGCCACCGTCGAGCAGCGCGCGCGCCTGGATGTCGCTTTTGAGATGCTGGGGCGGGGCGAGACGGTGGGCGTCTTCCAGGTGGAATCCGGCGGCATGCAGCAGATGCTGCGCGGCATGCGTCCACGCGCCTTCGAGAATATCGTGGCGGCTATCTCGCTGTATCGACCCGGTCCCATGGACTACATCCCCGATTATTGCCGGCGCATGCACGGCGAAGAAGAAGTCGTCCCCTTGCACTCGCGCCTGGAGCCTATCCTGCGCGAGACCTATGGCATCTGCGTCTATCAGGAACAGATTGTGCAAATCGCCGGTGAGCTCTTTGGCTACGAGCTGGGTGAAGCCGACTTGATGCGCCGCGCCGTCTCCAAGAAAAAAGCCGAAGACCTCAAATTGCACAAAGCTATTTTCATCGAGCGCGGACCCGATAATGGCATCCCCGCCGAAACCGCCGCCGCCATCTTCGACATGATCGCTGAATTCGCCAACTACGGCTTCAACAAGGCGCATGCCGCCGACTACGCGGTCATCACTGTGCAGACAGCCTACCTCAAGTGCCATTACCCTTATGAATATATGACGGCATTCTTGAGCGTGCAGCGCGATGATTTGAGCAAAGTCTCAACTGTGCTGGAAGAATGCCGCCGCTTGTACATCCCCATCCTGCCGCCCGATGTCAACAGCAGCCAACTCGACTTTGATATCGAAAGCGGGGGGGAAGGCAAACGCGCTATCCGCTTTGGATTGGCGGCTGTCAAGAACGCCAGCGCCTTGGCTATGCAAGAACTCATCGACCAGCGCGGCGAGCAGCCGTATAAAGACCTGCGCGATTTTATCCAGCGCGTCGACCTGCGAAAAATCGGCAAACGATCGCTGGAAAGCCTCATCAAAGTCGGCGCTATGGATGCCTTTGGCACGCGCGCCAGCCTCCTTGCCGCGCTGGACAGCCTCATCAGCGCCAGTGGCAAGCACCACCACGATATGGAAGTCGGGCAGATTCAGATGTTTGGCGCTGCCGACAACAGCCCCGATAACTTCGCCGATGTTCATCACATTGACGAAGTGCACCCGCGCGACCGCCTCAAGTGGGAGAAAGAACTGCTAGGCTTTTACTTGACGGGCCGCCCGGTCGACCGTCACCGTGAGCAACTGGCAAAGCAAAATCTGCAAGCAATCAGCGAGCTGAAAAGCCTGGCGCTGAACAAGCCCGAGCGCGTTCGTGTTGCCGGTGAAATCACGGCGCTGCGCAAGCTCACAACCCGCAATGGCGACCCGATGGCGGTGCTGAGCCTGGAAGATTGGCACGATAGCGCCGGCATCATCGAAGTTGTGCTCTTCCCGGATGCCTACAGCAAAGCGCTGGAGACCTTTGCCAACAGCAGCCTGCCAGCAGGCGAGGGCGCGCGTGAACTGGCAGTCGGCGAAATCGTCTTGATTGGCGGACGCTATGACGAGAGCCGTGGCGACGCCCAGATCATCGCCGATCAACTCCGCCTGGATTTCAATGTTGCCAGCGCCGAGGCCACCCCCGAAGCATTCGCTGAGCCGCCGGGCTGGGCGCTTGACGATAGTCCGCAGCCCCCGCCAGAAGCGGCTTTCTCCGATCCAGCGCCCCCCGCCATGCCGCCGCCAGCGCCCCCCGCCAGCGACGAGCCAGCCTGGGCGAATGGCGAGAGCGACCTGAAACTGCCCGATAGCGAACCCGATGCGCCCAAGCGAGCGCCGCGCACAATCAGCGTGACGCTGCTGGCAACAGCCGATATCGATAAAGACCGCCGCAAACTGGAGCGCATCCATCGCTGCTGCCTGCGCTTCCCAGGTCGAGACCACTTCCGAATCATTATCGCTCGCGATGAAGACCGCACCGCCTTGCGCTTCCCCGACCACACGACAAATTCATGCGACGAGCTATACGCCGCGCTGCTTGAGATCGTGGGCAAGAGCGAACTTTTGCAAGTCGTGGAGACAGCTTAAGCGGGGGAAGATCACCCCTCCCTCATTTTGGGGGAG
>VXNO01000046.1 GCA_009840575.1 Chloroflexota bacterium
CCCTCATTTTGCGCCGCGTAGACACTGGCGGTCGGGGAGGGGTTTGGGGTGGGGGGCAAAGCAACGCGTATCCAGCAGATTCGCCACCCCCAATCGGGCGAGTCCCCGCCTCGCCCCTGCACCAAGCCTCTGCGCCCTCTGTGTATCCTCGTTTCCTCTGTAGTGAATAATATAAGACGGCGGGAGCAGAAAGGCTCATGGCGCGACCATCATGATGGCGGGTTCGTCCTCATCGACGAAGATGCCACAGGGTCCGCCCGCCTCGCTGCCTTCCAGCCGGACTTCATCGCCATTGAAACGCAGCAGCGGGTGATAAAACTCCGCGACTTGCCGCGCCTCGCCGACCACATAATGCCCGATGAGCGAACGGCGGAAGCGCGTCTGGCTGCGGTTGGGGTAGCTGCCGTGGATCACCTGTCCATTAAAGAAAAGCACATCGCCGGCGCGCATGGGGATGGGCTGGGGCGCGCTGCCCGGCGGGATGGGCACAGTCCGCGAGCTGAAACTGACTGACAAGTCGGCATCAATCAGGCATAGCTGCGGCAGGTCCTGCGTGCGCGGCACGATCTGCATGCAGCCATTGTCTTCATCACAATCATCCACAGCCATCCAGGCAGCCAGGCAAGTGCCCGGCCGCACCCGCAGCGACTTTTGGTCTTGGTGCAAGGCTTGTCCACGCGCGCCGGGCGGCTTGAAGTAGAACATCGTCTGCGCGGCGTAAGGCTGCGCGCCCAGCAGCGCCGTCGTCCACTGCCGCAGCCGCTCATCCAAGAGCCAGTCCAGCGAGAGCTTGTCAAAGCGATGCGGGTGCACCAGGCGCGGATACGCCGCTAAAGGGTCATCAGCGCCCAGTAGGGTGGAGCGGTCGCCGACGTAGCCATGCCCTTGCGCGTTGAGCTGCATGAAATGCGCTTGTATACGCTCAATCTCGTCCGCGCCGAACAGCCCCGGCACAACGACATAACCCTCGTCAAGAAAGTGTTCGACCAGCTTACCTTCGTTCATCGTGATGCTCCTGTTTTATATGCGATTCAGCAGACGCGGCATGACCGTCTCATACGCGCGGTAGAGCCAAGGCTGGGGCGCGAAATCCCAAGCGCCGATGTGCCGCACCAGTGTTCCGCGAAAGCCGCGCTTGAACTTGTACACGCCCCAGAGCGGGTCGCTCTCGGCAAAGACATCCGGCGCGCCCCACATATCATACACCGCGCAGCCTTGCGCCTTCGCCCATTGCAGCGCCGCCCATTGTAGCGCGTAATTGGGCATGCGCGCCCGCTCTTGGTTGCTGGAGGCTCCATAAAAATACCAGCATGTCCGCCCAAAGCGAAACAAGATGACATGGGCGATGGCTCTGCCGGCGACCTCGGCGATGAAAGCCTGCGCCAAGCCGGCTTGCATGAAATCTTGCCAGGCGCGTTGATAATAACCAAAAGGACGGATAAGAAATTGGTCGCGCGCGCCGGTAACTTGATAGAGCTGATAGAGTAGGGGCAAGTCGTCGAGTGTGGCGGCGCGGATTGTTACGTCTTTCCTGGCGGCCACCCGCACTTTGCGGCGCGTATTGCCGCTGAAGGACATCAATATGTCGTCCAGCGGGCGCTGTAGGTCGATTTTCAGCGTGTTGCGAAATTGCACTTGCGAGTTCGAAAAGCGCCAGCCGCGCGCCGTCAGCAGTTGGGAAAATTGCTGCCCCAGCGCGTCGCGGTGGTCGTCTTCGCTGCCGGGCAGGCCGGTCGCCGCGACGACATCGGGGTCGATCTTGAGCCAGGCATTGCCCAGCCGGCGGGCGCGGTTTTCTAGTTCCGCAAGCACTGCCTCCGCCAAGGGCAAATCGCGATAATCCAGCGCGGGGCCTTTGCTGACCGTCATGACCGTCAGCGGGCCGATGCGGCGAGTGGCCAGGCTGGCCAGCGCCAGGATTTCCCCGCCCCGATGAAAAGCCAGCCGCGTCGGCTGCCAGCCGCCCGTGGTTTGCTTGAAAGCCGCCCAGTCCCATGTCTGCAAGACATGCGCGTAAGGCAGCTCGCGCAGCAAGTCATTCCAACGCTGACGATCGCCGATTTCTCTTGTTTTGAGCAAGTGGCTGTCCGCGCTCATCCCATACCTGGCGCATCGATGCCCTTGTATTTCAGCGCCAGGCGATAGGCTCCGTATTGTAGCTGACTGAAAGGCATGTCCCATGCGCCCATGCTGCGCCGCAGCTCCCCGCCCCAGCCGCGCTTGAAGCCATAGACGCCCCACAATCCGTCACTGCGCTGTTGGTATTGCGCTTCGAGTTCTGCTTCGTCGTAGTCTGGCACGCCCCACATGTCGTAGCTTTGGCAGCCGCGTCGCTTCGCCCAGCGGATCGCCGACCACTGGATGCCGTAGCTGGCATAGCTGCTGCCCGCGGTTCGTGATGACGCGCCATAAAGATACCAGGCTGTCTGCCCCAGCGCGAAGACCATCACCGCCGCCAGCAGCTCGTCCGCGCGTTCCGCCAGCAGCAAAGCGCCATAACTCGGCATAAACAGCTCATACACTGCCTCATAGTAGACAGCTTCGTGCACGCCGAAGTTGTTGCGCGCGCCCGTCTCGCGCATCAATTGGCAAAAGGCGAGCAGGTCCTTGCGTGTGCCTTTGCGGTAAGTCACCTCGCTGCGCAGACTTTTGCGGACTTTGCGCCGCGTGCTTTGACTCATGCGCGCCAGGATGACATCTTGCTCGCCAGTGATGTCGATGATGATGGTGCGCGGTGGCTGGATGCTTTGCGGGCTGGGTCGAAATCCCATGGCGCGCATATCCAGCTCTTCGCCAGGCGCAAGGTGGCCCGGCTCGACCTTGAGAAACGCCGCGTTAGATTCCCGCCGGATACTGAGCCAGAGCGCATCATAGGCGAATTCATCCGTCGCATAGCCGCCCATCGGCACATAAGCCATTTTGCCCAGCCCCATAGGCAGGCGCTTCTCCAGCACCAGCGCGGCGCAGGTATAACCGTCCAAGTCGGCAAGGGCATAAGGCTCCGCTCCCCAGCCGAAGCGCGATTTCAACGCGCCCCACTGCAGCAACTGCAAGATATGCGCGCGTGGTTGGCTGGCGACAAATGCCGTCCACTGCGCAGGCGTGATTTCCTGAGGCAGCGAATTGACAGGGTTGGTCTGGATATTGCCTGGCATGCGCCACCCGTTTCTAGCTGCGCGATTGCGCCTCAGTGTAGCACAGCGCGCCCCGCGCATCGGGAAGAGGCGGTGCCAGAATAGTGAATCCGCCAGCAATCTTCAGTTGCATTCGCGCCAGCGCACTGATATACTTGCCGCGTTTGTGAACAATGGCGCAAAGAGGCGCGAGCGCAGTCTGGAATCGACGGGCGTTTTGGGCGACACTGGCGCGGCGAAGAGAGGATAGCTGGCTTTGTGGCAGCCACAGCGATTGAGACCGATGACAGGGTGACCCGGCAATGAATGTATTAAACGAATGGGCATTTATCGGCGTTTTCGCGGTAATGGCACCCGTCTTCCCGGCGCTGCCTATCGTGATTGCCTGGCTCTTCCGCCCGCGCAAACCCAATGTTCTGAAGAGTTCTACCTATGAATGCGGCGTGGAAACCATCGGCGATACCTGGGTGCAATTCCGTGTGCAGTATTACATCTATGGTTTGATCTTCCTGGTCTTTGATGTGGAGATGGTCTTTCTTTTCCCTTGGGCGGCCGCCTATAACGAGATGAGCTTGTTCGGCTTTGTGGCTGGCTTCCTGTTCATCTTTTTGCTCACGGACGCGCTTTTCTACGCCTGGCAGAAAAACGCGCTGGACTGGAAGTAGCCGCCGGCTGGGCGACCTGGAGGCGACGATGGACGAAATCTGTACGGGCTTGTGCCGCTTGATGGTCGACTCCGGCGCGGAGGCTGGGCTGGCGCAGTTCGTCTCGCTGCTGGTCGGCGTCTTGCTGGTCAGCGGTGTGCCTTTGCTCACAGTTATCCTGCTGATTTGGATCGAGCGCAAGGTCGCTGCCCGCATCCAAGACCGCATTGGTCCCAATCGCGTTGGTCCCATCGGGCTCATGCAGACCTTCGCCGACCTGCTAAAACTGCTGGGCAAAGAAGACATCACCCCCACCTCCGCCGACCGCCTGCTTTATAATGTCGCGCCGCTGGTGTCCTTTGCGTCGGTGGTCTTGATCTGGGCGATTGTGCCATTCACGCCATTTCATTATGGAGTCGACCTGGAGATCGGCGCGCTCTTCTTTGTGGCAGTGGCTTCTTTTGGCACGCTGGCCATCATGGTGGCGGGCTGGGCGAGCAACAACAAATACGCGCTGCTGGGCGCATTCCGCGTGGTATCGCTGCTGGTGAGCTACGAGGTGCCGCTGGTCTTCGCCTTGCTGGTGCCGGTGATGCTGGCGGGCAGCATGAGTATGCTGGATATCGTCAATGCCCAGAGCGGCATGTGGTTTGTCGTGCTTTCGCCGCTGGCATTCATCATCTTTTATATCTCGTCGCAGGCGGAGACGGGGCGCGCGCCATTCGACCTCATCGAAGCCGAGTCGGAGCTGGTGGCTGGCTTCAATATCGAGTATTCCGGCATGAAGTTCGGCATGTTCTTCGCGGCTGAGTTCTTGCATGTCTTCACCAATGGCATCTTGATGGCGCTGCTCTTCTTCGGTGGCTGGATGGGTCCCTTCTATTATGAATCGCCTTTGATCGCCTTTGCCTGGCTGGGCGCGAAAGGCGGCGTCATTTACTTGACGACCCTGTGGCTGCGCAATACCGTGCCGCGCCTGCGCATCGACCAAATCATGGCTTTCAACTGGAAGTTCCTGGTGCCGCTGTCCATCGCCAATATCGTGCTGATTTCTCTGGCGCTAAAGCTGCTGCAAGAACTGAACCTTGCGCCCCGCCAGCTGATCGGCGCGAGTATCATTGACATGCTGCCGGCTACTATCGTGCTGCTGCTCATCAACGGCGCGCTGACGATGTATTTGCTGGGCATATTGCGCCGGCGGGGCCAGGAAGCCCGCCGCGAGGCTCAAGCCGCTCCAGCTCAGTTCGCGCGCGCAACAGCCGCAACGGCTGATTGAGAGGGGCGACCATGGAACTCAATGCCATTTCAATCGGCTTTGTGGTCTTCACGATATTCACATTAGGCGGCGGCTTTGGCGTCGTGACCACACGCAACCTCTTCCAAGGCACCATCTGGCTGATGGTCAGCTTGTTCGGCGTGGCAGGCTATTTTATCTTGCTGAGCGCGCCTTTCCTGGCGGCGGTGCAGATTTTGGTCTACATCGGCGCTATTGCCATTTTGATTACCTTTGCCGTCATGCTCACGCGCAGTGTAACCCGCGTCAAGACTCGTTACATCCGCCTTGTGCCTAGTCTGCTAGCTTCTTTGGCGCTGTTTCTGATTCTGATATTCGGCGTTACTATGCCCATCTTCGGCGGCGTCTCGCCAGAGCTTGCGCCAGCGACAGTCGCTTCAACGCGTGATCTTGGGGCGGCGCTGGTGGACGAGAATGGCTATGTGGTGCCTTTCTTGCTGGCATCGGTTTTGCTGACGGGCGCGATGATCGGCGCGATCTTCATCGCCCGCGACGACTCGGCATAAGGGAGGGAACTTTTCCTATGGTGCCTCTCTGGATGTATCTGGCAGTGGCTGCGGCGCTCTTTTCGCTGGGTGTCTTCGGCGCGCTGACGCGACGCAACGCTGTGGCAGTGCTGATGAGCGTGGAGCTGATGCTCAACGCGGTCAATATCAACCTGGTAGCATTCTGGCGCTACAGCGAAACCAGCACCGACCTGCTGCTGAATGGCTATGCCTTCACCGCCTTTGTGCTGATTGTGGCGGCGGCGGAAGCGGCGGTTGGCTTGGCGATTATCATCATGGTATATCGCAATCGGCGCTCGGTCATCCCCGAAGAAGCCGCGGCGCTGAAAGGATAGAGACCGCTATGGATTTTCTCAACGATCCCAACGCGCTGCCCTGGCTGATCCCTGCCGGCCCCCTGCTGGCTTTCCTTATCATCACGTTGTTGACCAACAAGTCGAAGCTCGCGCCAGCCAGCGACCACCACGAATACGGCGGGCATCATCCCGATTATGACGGCATGATGGTGCCGGTCGTGGCGCGCTACAGTCGCTTCATCAGCATCGTCGTCGGCATGAGTGGCGTAGTGGCGGCGCTAATCATCAGTTGGGTGACGCTCTACAACGCCTCGCAGTTGCACCACCTCGGCGAAGATGTCCTGACAAGCAGCATCGCTTGGATGGACACGGGCGACACTGTCTTCAGGATGGGCGTGTTGGTCGACCCCGCCACGGTCATCATGCTGGTCATGGTGCCTATTGCCGTGCTGATGATCTTCATTTATTCCATCGGCTATATGGCGCATGACCCCCGCCAGGCGCGCTTCTTCGCCTTGATTTCGCTGTTTGCCGGCGCCATGTTGACGCTGGTGGTGGCGGATAATGTCTTGCTGCTCTTCGTCGGCTGGGAGGTCATGGGCGTCTGCTCCTACCTGCTCATCGGCTTCTGGTTTGAAAAAGAAAGCGCCTACAAAGCCGCCATCAAAGCCTTCACCACCACGCGCATTGCCGATGTCGTGATGCTGCTGGGCATCGCCTATCTCTACAGCTTGACCGGCACGCTCAACTACCGCGACATCATGTACAACCCTGAGACGCTGGATATGCTGGCGACTACAACGCCGATCATCTTGGGCGGCTGGACGGTCAGCGCGGCCAGCATCATCGGCATCTTTCTCAT
>VXNO01000085.1 GCA_009840575.1 Chloroflexota bacterium
AGCAACAATGCAAAATTGATTCGCTATATGGCACAGACTGACAGACGCGGCAAACAGCCAAGAACTTGCCTCCACTATACCACAAGAACATTAGAGGCGCGTAAAATTGCGAGAAGCGAGCCGGGGACGATCACCGCATATTATTCACCACAGAAGTAGAATCAAGTAAGCCGTGAGAATAGTATCTGTAGGGGTGAGCCCTGGCCCGCCCAGAATCATCACAGAAAACGGCGGACGACCCGAGGCTCGCCCCTACATTCATTCCTGGATTTTCGCATTACTTTCTTGATTCTAGTTCCGTGTCTTTGTAGCGAATAAGGAAACGGCTTGGACGACTTCACTGCGCGGCGACTGAATGCGCTCAACCGAGCATTTTATCGCCAGGTAGCGCACGACTTCGACGCGACCCGCCAAGCCCCTTGGTCGGGCTGGGTTCGGCTGCTGCGCTCACCGCGGCTGCCCCTCGAATCGGCGCTGGATATCGGCTGTGGCAATGGGCGCTTCGGTCGCTTTTTGGCTGCTCAGCAGGCAGACAGTTTCGATTATTGCGGCATCGACAGCAACCGCGACTTGTTGACTTTCGCAAGCATGCATTTGCAGCCCTTTGCCCATGTTCGCGTCGATTTGCTGGAGCAGGACATTATTCTGCAACCTTTGCCACAGCGCAGCGCCCAGCTCGTAGTGGCATTTGGCTTGCTGCATCATGTGCCAGGGCTGGCGAGGCGGCGCAAGCTGCTGCGGGCGGCGGCGGATTGTGTGCTGCCCGGCGGCTGGCTGGCTTTCACCGCCTGGCGATTTCTGGATAGCGCGCGCTTCCAAAAGCGCATCCTGCCTTGGGGCGGTGATTTTCAAGTCGAAGCGGGCGATTGCCTGCTGGACTGGCGGCGCGGCTCGCGGGCAATCCGCTATTGTCATCACATTGATGATGCCGAGCACGAAGGCTTGATAGCCGCGACTGGCTTGCGGCTTGTGGATGATTACCGCGAGGATGGCGGGCTGAATCGCTATACGATACTGCAGCGCGATTCAACCCGCTAGGCTGCCCCCTCCCCAAGGGAGGTAGAGGGGGCGCTTGCCTGGCAACTGGCTAGCAACCGCCTTTCTGCAATATGTAGGGCGCGGCTGCCGCGCGGTTGTCGTTTTCGTTCGTCTCGGCGACGCGGTTGTCATAGTCGACATTGAGGTTGATGTGGTGCAACTCGCTGTGATGCACCTTGGGCGTGATCTTCGCCTCAGAATCTGCGGATTGACCTGGGTCCAACTGGCGGAATGGCGTATAAGTTACCTCGCGCCCAGCGCCATCGCGCCGCGAATCGACGATCTCAATCAAACCGCCGCCAGAGCGAGCTGTGCCGATATTCTTCACACGCACGCGGATGGTGTAGGTCTGGTTGCAAGTGGCGGGGTGCGGGCTGACGAACGGACTGCCATCAATGACCAAATTGGGACCATTCTCTGGCGCGGGTGGCGCAACTGGCGCGGGTGGTGGTGGCGCAATTGTCGGGACTGGCGTCGGCGGCAAAGGCGGCGGCTGGATAGCCGGCACAGCGCTGGTCTCGCCGATGGCATTCACGATGAAGGGCGCGATGAAGCCGGTGCGCCCGTTGGGCAGCTCAATATACCACCAGCCCGTATTCCAAGCGCTGATGCCCTTGATCGGCGCGGTATTGCCTTCCAGCAAAAGCCCAACCAAAGGATAAGCGGTGGAATCGCCGCTGCGTACATTCGCACCAGGGACTGTGACTTCGATGTAGGGTCCCGCATATTGAGGAACGTCATCGACAGGTTCATCCGCCATGTCATCTGTCATGTCGTCCATTGAATCTTCGGGCATGTCGTCTGTCATGTCGTCGGCTGGTTCTTCGGGCATGTCATCCGGCATGTCATCCGTCATTTCGTCCATGTCGCTAGCAGCCTCTGCGGGCATCATGACCATGGCGTGTTCGGGCGGATTATTCTCAATGCGAATGGGGCTGACGCGCGCGACCGGCTGGGCAGCTTCGCCGGTGTTGACCATCAACTGCAGCTCGTACAAGCCATCGGGCAGCGATGCCGTGTTCCAGGTGCCCAGCACATCATCGACGACAGCGGCGATGCGCGGCAAGGTGGCAGGGAACCACTGTGACTCGCCCTCGCCAGCCATCATGCCCAAATCCAGCTCGCGGAACTCAATATACAGGGTACGTAGCCCGGGCAGGTCGGCGGTGCCGCGGATATCGACGCTATCGCGGACGACATATACTGGCGGCGGGTAGCTGATATTTGCCAGCGGGTCCATCATATCGGCGCTGGCTGGTTCAATGGGCGAAGCGCTGTCCTGCGCGCCCGCGGCCGGGACGAGCAGCAGGAATGCTGCCAGTATACAAATCAGTAGTCGAAATCGCATAGCCATGCTTCCTCCTGAATTCAGCGCGCGAGCAGAATTCTACCTTCTATCTATCACTATATTTTACCATACTCTGGCAGATGCGTATGCACAATTCGAGACGACTCACAGGGCAATCGCATTACACTCAACTTGGCAAAGTTTAGTTTGCGATACAACCCCCTGTTATTCCGTGCGTACCTGCGCTAGCCTGCGGCGTGATTGCCAAGGTGGCAGCAAAACAAATGACCAAGCGCGCGATTCTATCCATCCGTAATTTGCACAAGACCTATGCCGAAGGCGCTCGCTCGCGCAGCATCATTGCCGGCGTCAACCTGGATATTTACGCGGGCGAATTCTTTGTACTGCTGGGTGCCAGCGGCAGCGGCAAGAGCACCTTGCTCAACCTGCTAAGCGCCATTGACCGCCCCACCAGCGGGCAAATCCACATTGACGATACCGACATCACCGCGCTGAATGACTTGCAGCAGACTCGCTTCCGCCGCGACCGCATCGGCATCATCTTCCAATTTTTTAACCTCATCCCTACCTTGACGGCGCTAGAAAATATCACCTTGCCACAAGAATTGGGTGGCGCGGCGCGTGGCGAGCTCGAGAAAAAAGCGCGCGACTTGTTGGCGGAAGTCGGCTTGGAGGGGCGCAAAGATGACTATCCGGACAAGCTCAGCGGCGGCGAACAGCAGCGCGTGGCGATCTGTCGCGCCCTGCTGCACGAGCCCCAAATCATACTGGCGGACGAACCGACCGGCAACCTGGACGAAGACACGAGCCACGCCGTGCTGCAACTGCTGCTGCGCCTGACACGCGATGCCGGCAAGACTTTGATCATGGCAACACACAGCGCCGAGATCGTGCCGCTGGCACACCGCGTCTGCCGCATCATCGATGGAAAACTGCATATCGAAACAAATGGATAACACACAAGCCCCGCCTGCCCGCTGGGAAAATCCCTCATAACGCGCTAGAATAAACGCGGTGGCTTGTCGGCGAGGGGTGGTTATCCCTAAAACGAAAGGCAGCAAATGATGGATGACCCAGCGAACGATATCCGGGTACGAGCCATCCTGAGCGAATTGCGCGACGTCAACAAGGCGCGCCGCCGCAGCGCTGTCATGAAGCTGGGCATGGTCGGTGGCGAACAGGCTCTGCGCACCCTCATGCGCCTGGTAGAGAACCAGCAAGAAGACCTGATCGTGCGTGGGCGGGCGGCTTTAATGCTGGGCAAACTCAAAGACGAGCGCGCTGTCCCGCATCTCATCCGCGCTCTGGATGCGCCCGGCTTCCTCACGCCTTATCATGCCGCGCAGGCTTTGGGCAAAATCGGTGACCCCCGCGCGATAACTGCGCTACAGAACTTTGCCGCCGGCAGCCGTGATAAAACCCGTAGCGCCGCTGTCGAAGCCTTGCGCCAGTTGGGGCAAGAGGCTGAATTTACCGCTTATGACGATGTGAATCCGCCCATCTGAGACTTCCGCGCTAGCGACTAGATTTCACAGGCTTGTGCCGCGCGCTGACTCTTGGCTGTCAGCGAGTCGGGGCGGATCGTCCAGTTCAGCGGCTGCAGCTCCAGCGCGGCTTCATAATGCGTTTGCGCCGCGCAGGCATCGCTGGGCAGCAGCCAATCACCATAGGCAGCCAGCGCGGTTTGCAGCTCGCCGACCATGTCATAGGTCATCAGTCGTGGCGTCTGGAAGTCGTAAACGATGCGCCGCAGCAAGCGCACGGCTTCGGCGGGGTTGCTGTTGACGAAGAGCTGGGCATTCTGCAGCATCAGCGCTACCTCACGCAGGAACGCCAGCTCGCCGATATCGCCAATCAACTCCGCGCGCTCGCTGAGCACGATGGCTTCCGACAATTTGCCGCTTTCAAAGAGCATGCGCGCCTGCGTTGTCAGCGCCCGCAAAATTAGTTCGCGGGTCAAGGCGCGCTGATATTCGGGTTCAAGGCTGATGATGGCGTCCAACGTATCGATGGCTGTGTAATAATCACCCGCCGCGAGCGCTGCCTGCGCATCCGCCAGCAAAGCATCCAGGTCGTATTCGCTAGCTGGGAGCGCCGTGGGGATGAGCGGCATTACGCTGGTTGGCTGCGCAGTCGCGGTGGGCAATACCGGCGCGATGATGGCTGTAGGGCTGGGCAGCGATGCCAGCCAGGCTTGTGTAGCCATGGGCGACCACTGGCTCAAACAGGCGGGCGGCGGAGAGAGTTTGCGCAGCGCCTCCAGCCGGGCGCCTGCCAGCGCCAGGTTGCCCGATGCCAGGTCTTGGGGCAGTTGGGCGCATTGCTGGCGAACTTCGGCTTCGGCAGTGCTGCTGGCATTGACGCTCGCTATGACGCTGCCGCTGCTCCAGCCCGCATAGGCGCTGGCCAACGCGACCAAGCCAGCCATGAAGAGGAAAATCGCCGCGCCCAGCGACCAGAGCAGGCAGCTATTTACGCGCGAACGGCGAGGCTCCGCGCTGTTCAGGATGGGTCTTGTCTTCTGCAACTTGTTGCGCCCCAATTCGCAAAACAGCCGCGACTGTAGTGCAAGTGCATGGCTAGGCGCTGTTTGCCCTTTCCTCTTTCATTTCCTCTTTCATTTCCTCCAGGCGCGCTCGCAAACCGACGATGACAACCTTAATCTCATCCCGCAGCACGATGTTCTCGTTCATCAGCGTCCGCTCGTAGGCAATTTTCGCTTTGAGGTCCTGGCGTGTAGCTTTATCTTTCGCATCATTCTTGCGCTCTTTCAGGTTGGCGATGATGCCTCGCGCCGCTTTGATCTTGACTTTGTACTCATCCCGGCGACCCTTGTTCCACTCGATCTCCCGCTTGATGCCCGCAATTTCCCATCGAGATCCGTGGTTTGCGCCAGCGCCGCGTCGCCCAGGCTGCTCCAGGCGAAGACCGTCACCAACAGCATAATAAGCTTTATCCGCATGTGAACTTGCCTTTCTAGGAGTTAGCGCCGCTAATTGATTGCAGCATATGAACTATAGTGAAACTATACGCAGAATTCAACCAGTCTTTTCTCTGTGTCCTCTGCGCCTCTGTGGTGAATCATTTGATGCGATTGTCTTGGGTGTTGCCACATGTATCAGGACATAGAGGATGGTATACTTCGCTTGCACTGGCAGCGTCCTGGCAGAAAGCGCAGGCTTATGGCAGAACTCAACTTCAATAACCGCACGCTCTATCACGGCGACAATCTGGGCTTCCTGCGCGGCATGAACAGCGAGACGGTGCGCTTAATCGCCACCGACCCGCCTTTCAACAAGAATCGCGACCATCACGCCACGCCGGACAGTTTGGCGGCTGGCGCGCGCTTCAAAGACCGCTGGCGCTGGGATGAAGATGTACACGAAGAATGGACGGACAGCATTCAAGACGATTGGCCCGCGGCGCATGGCGTGATTGCCGGGGCGCGTTTGGCTTATGGCGATAACATGGCGGCATTTCTCTGCTGGATGGGCGTGCGTTTAATGGAAATGCACCGCGTGCTGCGCCCCGATGGCAGCTTGTATCTGCACACGGATGACACCGCTTTCGCCTATTTGAAAGTCCTGCTGGACGCTATATTTGGCGCGGACAACTTGCGCGGGCAAATCGTTTGGCAACGTTATGGCTCACACAATGACGCCAAAAAGTTCGGGCGCGTCTGCGATCTGATCCTCTTCTATGCCAAAGACGGCAAGGGCGTGTGGAATGGTGCCTGGACGCCGCTGGACAAAGACTATGTGCGGCGAACCTACCGCAAGCAAGATCAGCGTGGACGATACAGAACTGCACCGCTCCATACCGGCGGCTTGTCGGGCGGCGGCTACACCTATGAATTTCGCGGTCATACGCGAACATGGCGCTATCCTTTGGAACGAATGCGCGAGCTTGAAGCCGACAATCGCATTGCGCAGGCCCGAGATGGCAAAGGTGTTCCAGAACGCAAAGTCTACCTGAACGAATCCAAAGGCAGGCCCGCCTCAAATGTTTGGACGGACATCAAGGCGCTGACAGGCAACCACAAAGAACGCACCGGCTATCCGACGCAGAAGCCGCTTGCGCTTTATGAACGCATGGTACGCGCCAGCAGCAACGAAGGCGACATCGTGCTGGATCCCTTCTGCGGCTGCGCCACAACGCCCATCGCCGCCGAACGGTTAAAACGGCAGTGGGTGGGCATGGACATCTGGGACGGGGCGTATACGCAAGTTATGGAGCGGATGGAGCGAGATACAGTCCTGCGCGTTGACAACAAGAACCATGTGTCCCTGCCGCAAGTCTATTATGAAACCGCGCCGCCCCGCCGCAGCGACAAAAACGAATTGGCAGCGCCCAG
>VXNO01000131.1 GCA_009840575.1 Chloroflexota bacterium
GGGGATGGGGGAACAGATTAGCTCGTCGGATGCAGGTTCTGGATGGCGTACTTGCCGCCCTGGAACCAGTACAAAGGCTGGTAGTTCGGGTTCTCCGCAGTCGGGAAGCCCGTCCAGTAGGTTTCGTCCCAGGTGACGAACTTCTTGAAAGCGATGCAGGTGATATCGAACATATTCTCGACCCAGTTTTGCAGGAACTGGATGCCGAGATCGATATTCTCCGCTTCTTGCGAGACCGGGTTGACCGATTCCATCGCGTCGATCAGCTCGTCCATGGTGTCATCGCGCAGGCGGCGAACGCCATCGCCACCCAGCGGACGGTAATCTTCGCCGACCGGGGCGTAATAGCGGGAATGGCGGCCGCGGATATTGGGCCACATATCGCCCGATGCCAGCGCGAAGCTCGTCCAGGGCGTGCTGACCTCGTAGCTGCCGACATAATGGTTCTGGTTCCAGGTATTGCGGTCGAGCGTGCTGAAGTTGACCTCAATGCCGAAATCCGTCCACATGTCAAAAGCCGCCTGGCCCATGCGATAGGCGTCATTCTCGCTGGGGTCGGATTGCAGGTCGAGCACCCAAGGCTCGCCATCGGGCGTCATCCACATGCCATCGCCGCCGCGGCTCAAGCCAGCGTTCATCAGCAACTTCTCCGCCGTCTCGGTGTCGTACTTCCACCAGCCACTGCCGAAGACTTCGTGCGGCTCACCCGGCACGGTGTATCCCTGTTCCTCCGCCCATGCCGCGATCTGGTCGGGGATGGTCGGGTCGTAGGGGCTGTACATTTCGCCATCGCCGATATCGATCTGCAAGTTGCTCAGCCATTCGGTCATCGGCCCGTGATACAGCTCATAGAGCTTGGCGGTGGGCGGGACGGGGAAGGGCGTTACCTTGGCGACGCCGCCGACATATTCAGTCTGCAACTCGACGATATCGATAGCCAGCGCCAGCGCCCAGCGCACTTCCTTATGCGCCAAGAGCGGATCGCCTTCCATATTCATCGCCAACTGCCGCGAGCTGACTTCATTGGGATAAGCCCAGGGGAAGTCGGTATACCAACTGCGGGCGGCGGGCGCGTTGTCCAAGGTGAATTCGAAGGATTCGATATCCACATCGAAATAAACATCCAGCTCATTGCGGGACATAGCGATGGCTTTGCGGATGTTCTCGTTGCCATAGAAGATGCTCAAGGCATAAGGAGGTCCGGAGCCGCCGGTGATGATGCCCGCCAGCGAATTTTCGGGGTCATCGCGCCGCCTGAACAGCTCCCAATAGCCATTCGGGTCGGCTTCGACTGGCAGGTAGTTGCCCAGGACAACCACATCTTCCGCCGCCCATTCCCATGCGCCGAGGTTTTCCATGCCCATTTCTTCAGCAGCAGCCATCACGACATGCGAGGGCATCATGTAGATGCCATTCCAGCGTGATTCGAAGAGGGTATGGAAGCGCGGGTTAGAGCGGTTCAATGAGAAGGAAACGCTGAAGTCGCCGGTCTTCTCGACCCCCGCGTCAAAGTCGACCAACTGCGCGTGCCAGCCGCCTTGGCCCAGCTCGGGCACTGCCTTGATGGTCTCGATGGTATAGACGACATCATCGGCGTTGAACTCTTCGCCGTCGCTCCACATCACACCTTCGCGCAGGTTGACTGACATCTCGGTGAAGTCATCGTTGTAGACCGGGTCGCCATCTGCCAGCGCGTGGATGAACTCGCCGGTTTCCTGGTCTCGATTCCAGAATGTCTCCAGCATCAGCGCATGGTGGAAGGGCGTCGAGCCGCCGATGCGCCAGACATTGTAATTGCCCACCGTGCCCCAGCGGAAAATCTGGTCGAAGACCCACAAGTCCTCGCGCGGGATATCCACCGGCAGCCCATCGGGCTCCTGCGCGATGCCAACCAAGGTCGGCAGCACGAGCAGCGCCACTAAGAGTAGAAATACGAACTTTCTGAACATATCAAATCTCCTTGTCCTGCGGATAGAAATTGCTCGAACGCCTTTGCAACGTCCGGCCTTGCCAACACTTGCCTGCCTAGCTTAACGCATCACCGACAGCGGACATAAGCCAGCGCGCAGAAAGAATGACTCTTCTTGAGCAATTTGTAAAGGAATTGGCGAGAATTGATGCCAATTTGTAGCGCGCGCCTGTAGCCAGTGCTACACTGCCGCCCAGCCCAAGTGAGGAGCAGACCATGCCCAAAAAGCCCAACATATTGCTTATCGCCATTGATTCCATCCGCGCCGACCACATGTCCGGTTATGGCTACCCGCGCCTGACCACGCCGCATATCGACCGCTTCGCTGAGTCAGGCACGCTCTTCGAGAATACCTTCAGCGCGCACATCCCGACCACGCCCGCCTACGCCTCCATGCTGACCGGGCTGGATTGCTTCGGCACGCAAGTTGTCGCCCTGCGCCACAAAGGACCGCTGCGAGCGGAAGCGCCCACTGCCGCCGAAATCCTGCGCGAGCATGGTTACAATACCACCTGCGTCGGCTTCACCGGCAACCCCAGCGCGCGCGGCTTTGATAACTATATCGACTATGCCGGCTGGGGAAGCTGGAAGCAGGGACGCAGCCCCAAAGCCGAGAACCTCAACCAGGTCGCCATCCCGGAGCTAAAGCGGCTCTGCGCGGAAGACAAACCCTGGTTCGTCATGCTGCGCCACATGGACCCACACGCGCCTTACCTGCCGCCCGCGCCGTATGAGCGCATGTTTTACCACGGTGATGAAACCGACCCCGATAACCACAGCATGGAGCCCGTGCTGGCGTTTAAGCCCTTCGCCGATTTCTTTAAGTCCTGGATGCCGCCGAGCATCAGCGACAAAGACTATATCATCGCCCAATACGACGGCGCGATCGCCTATATGGACGCCTGCATCCAGAGCATCTTCCAGGCCTTGGAATCGCTGGGCATCTTGGACGAGACCATCATCGCGCTGAATGGCGACCACGGCGAAACGCTTTATGACCACGAATGCTGGTTCGACCACCATAGCATTTATGACAATGTGCTGCATGTGCCGCTGATTCTGCGTTATCCGGGCGCGGTGCCGGCGGGCGCGCGGGTCAGCGGTTACAACCAGCACAAAGACCTGCTGCCGACCTTGCTGGAGCTGGCGGGGCTGGAGACGCAGCACAAGTTTGACGGGCGCAGCCTGCTGCCTATGGCGCGCGGTGAAGTCGCTTCACATGAAAGCGAGTTCTTCATCAGCGAATGCACCTGGATGCGCAAACAAGGCTGGCGAACGCCGACCTGGAAGCTGATGGTCGCGCTCGAGCCGGACTTCCACTTCAAGCCGGAAGTCGAGCTCTACAACCTGGTGGAAGACCCCAACGAGGACAATAACCTGGCGGAAGCGCATCCCGATGTGGTGGCGGCGCTGCGCGGGCGGATGGATGCCTGGATCGCCCGGCGCGAAGCCGAAACCGGTTTGCCCAACCCCATGCTCCACCAAGGCGACTGGCACGGCAAAGCGGGCGTCGGCGCGTTTACATCGTCCCAGCAAGCCTATGACACGCTGTATATCGGCGACCTGGACGAGGCCATCCGCCTGCAAGCTGAATCGCGCGAGTAGGGGCACCCCCCTCTCGGTCCCCCCGATATATCGGGGGAAAGCGCAATCCATAGAAATTGTGGCTAAGGGTTATGCTTAGCTCATTGCGAGAAAAATCAAACAGAAACTCTCTGTGCCTCTGTGGCAAAGAACCTTGTGAACTTTGTGCCTTTGTGGTTAAAAGATAAGGAGATTCTGCAATGACACTGCGCGTGGCCATTGTTGGCATGGGCGGCATCGGCAACAACCATGGCCGCTGTTATACACAGCATCCAGACGCGGAAGTCGTCGCCGTCTGCGATATCCTCCAGGAGCGTTCCGACAAAGCCGCGGAGGCTTTTGGCTGTCAGGGTTTTTATTCGGTCGAGTCGCTGCTGAATAGCGGGCTCGAGTTTGACGCCGCCAGCGTGACCACCGCCGGCATCGAAAATGGCAGCGACCACTATCAGCCGACCATGCAGTTGCTGCGGGCGGGTTATCCCGTTCTGGGCGAAAAACCGATATCCAATCAATTAGCCGAAGCCGCGGAAATGGTGGCGCTGGCAAAGGAAGGCAACCTGCGCTATGGCATCAACCTCAACCACCGCTTCACGCCGGCCGCGGAACTGGCGAAAGAATGGGTCGACGCCGGGCGGCTGGGCGAGATTAACATGATCGACATGACCATGTGGATCAACAACCCCAATGAAACCTCGCCGCATTTTCACATGCGCGCGCTGCACCCGCATTCGCTGGATGTCATGCGTTATTTCGCCGGCGGAGAAGTTATCAAGGTGCAGGCATTTTTCAAAAAAGGCGCGGGACGGGCGATCTGGTCCAACGCGCAAGTCAACCTGCTCTACGACAACGGCATCATCGGGCATCTGCGCGGCAGCTACGATGGCAATTTCGGCGCGACCAGCCTGGACGGTGGCAGCTATGGCTTGGAGACGTTAGACGTTTTCGGCTCGGACGGGCGCATCTTCCTGCGCGACGCCTGCGAAGAGTTGATATTCTATCCCCGCTTCAAAGGCTCGATGGAACGGCAGGAAAATTATGGCGGCATGAGTCACTTCGGCGAGACCTTTTATAGCCGCATCTCACGCTGGATTGAGCAGAACCTGGAAGGCGTCGCGCCAGAGGAAATCGATGCTTCGGGCGCGGATGCCCTGCGCGTGCAGCAGGTCATCGAAGGCGCGATTGAATCCTGGCGGACGGGCGAGGTCATCAGCCTGTGATCACCATCATCGGGCGCGGGCACAGTGGCACGCGGGCGATTTCGCATACCCTCTACGGGTCGGGCGTCTTCATGGGGCAGACGTTGAACCCATCGGGTGACCTTGTGCCGCCGCATACGATCTACGATGCCTGCCGCATCTTCGCCCGCTATGTCGATTGGCAGGGCGGGCTGGAGTGGGATTTCAGCCGCGCGCATGAAGCCGAGATTCCGCTGCGATTCCTGCGCCTGCTGGAAGACTATCTCGGCTCGGTGCTGGCGTATAAGGGCGGCTTGAAAGGCTGGAAGATCCCCGAGACCACCCTGGTTTACCCCTGGCTGGCGCGGCTCTACCCGGATATGCACTACATATTCTGGATTCGCAACCCGCGCGATTGCATCATTGGCGCGCACAAGACCGACGACCTGCGCGACTTCGGCATACAATATCCCGCGCCGCCCGAAAACGCAGCCGACCCACAGCAGGCACAGACCAACGAAAGACTGCGCCGCGCCATCTCCTGGAAGTACCAATACGACCTGGTCATGTCCATGCCCAAGCCAAAGCGCTGGATCGAAGTGCGCTTTGAAGACTTCGTAACCCAGCAGGAAGTCGAACTGGCGCGGCTGGAAGCCTTCTTGGGCATCCCGCTGGCGCGCATCGTCATGCGCCAAGACACAATTGAACGCTGGCGGCGGGATAGCGGCGTCAACCATTTCGACTTCCTGGAGCCAGCCATGCGCGCTTACAACTACGAAGTGCCGGAGGGGAAATGACCTTGCGCGCAGCCGTCATCGGCATGGGACCCATCGGCAATCGCCACGCCAAGCTGTATGCGCAGGACGAGCTGGCGGAGCTGGTTGGCGTCTGCGATATCCTGCCCGAACGAGCCAGTCGCGCGGCGGCGACACATAGCGCGCCCGCTTTCACCGATGCGGAAACGATGCTGCGCGAGCTAGCGCCCGATGTCGTCAGCGTGACCACCGGCGGCTACGAAAACAGCAGCGACCACTATGCGCCGACTATGCTGGCGCTGGAAGCTGGCTGCCATGTCCTGGGCGAGAAACCGATATCCAACGAAATCCCGCAGGCGGAGGCGATGGTGGCGAAGGCGCGCGAGCTGGGCCTCTGTTATGGCATCAACCTCAACCACCGCTTCACGCCGGCCGCGCGCCTGGCGAAAAGCTGGATAGAAGACGGGCGGCTGGGGCACCTGCTCTTTGTCAACATGGCGATGTGGATCATGAACCCCGCTGAGACCTCGCCTTATTACCACATTAAATCGCTGCACCCGCACACAGTCGATGTCATGCGCTATTTCTGCGGCGATATCGAAGCGGCGCATTGCTTTGCGACCAAAGCGCCGGGCAGGCAAATTTGGTCGACCGCCCAGTTCAGCTTCCGCTTCCGCAATGGCGTGGTTGGCTCCTTGACAGGCAGCTATGATATCGAGCGCGGTCATCCGATGGAACGGTGCGAGGTAGCGGGCACGGGCGGACGTTTCGTGCTGGACGACATGTGGCGGGAGCTGACCCTCTACCCAGCCGGCGACTTAAATAAAACCGTCTATACCGACCCGCTTTTTGGCGGCTTTCACAATTTCGAAAATACATTTCGGGAGCGCATCCATAGCTTCCTGCGCCAGGTTACAGATGGCGTCGCGCCCGAAAATATCGATGGCAGCGGCGCGGAAGGCTTGGCGGCGCAGAAGGCGCTGGCCGCGGCGATACAATCGCTGGAGACGGGGCGCGTGGTGTATTTGTGAGGTTCCTAATCACCCCCACCCTAAATCCCTCCCCAAAAATGAGGGCGGGATTTTAATACTGCAAAATCGTTGAGAACTCCCTTCCCTCGTTCTGGGGGACAGGGGGACGGGGAA
>VXNO01000070.1 GCA_009840575.1 Chloroflexota bacterium
GGCAGAATGCGATAGACAATGTATGTTTTCTCGGCGGGGCTTTCGGCTGGAGCGGGCTTTGCTCTACTGAAGCTGAGTGGACGGCTGGATGGTACGTTTATCATCATGGCTTTTGGTGGACATGGGATAATCTTCACCATCTGCGCCCGGCGATGATGGACAAGCCTCAACCGGCGGCTCAGATTGAAGGCATGAGCAACATGACTGCCGAGGTGGCAGACAAGCAGCCAGGGCAGCCGAGCGCGATCAATAATCAGGGGTGCATTACGGGGCAAAGCGGGCAGAATTCACAAGAGCTGGGCGGCGGGGCGAACGCCGGTTACCAGGTTAAAGTGGAAATCGACGCGAATGGCTGCCTGACAAAAACGGTGACCAAGAACGGCAAAGATGTGCTGAGCGTTTGGGTCGGGCGCAACTTAAACTGTGTATCCGACGAAGCGCTGCTAAACGCGGCTGAAACAGGCTCTGGTATCCCGCTTTGCTGAGATTAGCCAGCAACCTGTTTGAGAGCCTTGGCCGCTTGGTGCCTGCCGGGCGGCTTTCTGATTCTTGGGGAAGTTTGGCCTCGGTGGCGGTGAGCGCGACATCAATGAGCCTGCGATAGCGCGCATGGCTGCCAATGCTGTATCCGCATTATCCTACAGAATGGACAAATGAATCAGCATTCGCATGATATATCCGCGTATATTTCCTACAGAATGTAGGATAATTGCCTTGCGAATTGAATGCAGTTGCGCGAAGCTTCGCCACCGCGGCTGTGCTACAAATTGCGCTGCCTAACCCGACAGGAGACCACAAAATATGAATCGCCATCTCTCCAAGAACGTGCAGAATCTACGACCGTCCGGCATTCGGCGTTATTTTGACATTGCCGCCAGTTGCGACGACGTCGTAACGCTGGGCATCGGCGAGCCGGATTTCGTCACCCCGGCGCATATATTGGAGGCGGGAGTGCAAAGCCTGCGCGCGGGCGAAACCGGCTACACATCCAACGCGGGCACAGCCGAACTGCGCGCGGCGATCGCGGCGCACATCGAGCGGCGCTATGGCTTGATTTATGCGTCGGAGGACGAAGTGCTGGTCACCGTCGGCGTCAGCGAGGCGCTCTTCCTGGCATTAAAGACGGTGCTGGATGCCGGCGACGAAGTCCTGGTCGTGGAGCCTTGCTTCGTAGCCAATCCTGCCCTGGTCGAGATGACCGGTGGCGTACCGGTGCCGGTGCCGACTTCAGCCAAAGACGGCTTCCAGGTTACTGGCGCGGCGCTGGAGGCGCGCATCAGCCCGCGCAGCAAAGCCATCCTGCTCAGCTACCCCAACAACCCGACCGGCGCTGTCCTGAGCCGCGAGCGCCTGCTGCAAGTCGCCGAGGTCGCCCGCAAGCATGACCTGGTCGTCATCTCCGACGAGATTTACGAGCGCCTGGTCTATGGCGGCCAGCACATCAACTTCGCGACGCTGCCCGGCATGCGCGAACGGACAATCGTGCTCAGCGGCATGAGCAAGTCCTATGCCATGACCGGCTGGCGAATCGGCTATATAACGGCGCCCCACCCCTTCACCCAGGCGATGTACAAGCTGCACCAGTATCTGATCATGTCTGCGCCGACCATGGGGCAAGCGGCGGCGCTGCAAGCCATCCAGCATGGCGAAGACGACATCGAAGCGATGCGGCGACGTTATGACCAACGGCGGCGACTGTTGGTCGATGGCTTCAATTCTCTGGGGCTGCGCTGCTTCGAACCGCGCGGCGCATTTTATGCCTTCCCAAGTATCGCTATCACCGGTATGGATGACGAGGCTTTCTGCGAGGCTTTGCTGGAAGAAGCGCGGCTGGCGCTCATCCCCGGCAGCGCCTTTGGGGCGAGCGGCACGGGCTATGTACGCGCCAGTTATGCGACCAGCGAGGCGAACATCCGGGAAGCGCTGACGCGGCTGGAGCGATTTTTGTCTGCGCGGAGCCTCCTGCCACAACGGACTGCCCCGGCGCTGGTTGCCTAAGCCTGCCCTAGACCATCAGCGTCGGGGCTGCGGCTCGCTACCACCACCATAACGCGCGGTTCATCGGATCCTTGAGGAAGTCATCCGTCAGCTCACAATTCCAAGAAACACAGCCCAATTCGTGCATGAAATCGCGGTTATACAGCTCGCATTCATATTCATTGAGCCAGAGCTACTATCGTCGCCGTCGCCGCGCCCCTACACCAATCCTCTGTGCCTTCTGCGTCTCTGTGGTGAATCATTTGTTGCATTCTCCCCCAAATCCGCTATGGTAGGCGTGTAGATTTCTTCGCGACAGGACTCGCGCTATGGGGGAATGGACGACCGTCATCGGCTTGGAAGTCCATGCCGAGATGGAAACCGCCAGCAAGATGTTCAGCCGCTGCCCGGTGGTCGACAGCGTCGAAGCCGCGCCCAACAGCGCAGTTGACGCGCTTTCGCTGGGCATGCCGGGCACCTTGCCGATCATCAACCAGCAAGCCATGGAGTACGGCATCATGGTTGGCTTGGCGCTGAATTGCGAGATCCCGCCTATCAACCAGTTTGCGCGCAAGAATTATTTTTATCCCGACCTGCCCAAGGGCTATCAAATCAGCCAATATGACCGCCCGCTGGCAATCAATGGGCACATCACCATCGAGCTGGATGGCGCGCCCAAACGGATTCGCGTGCGCCGCGCCCACATGGAAGAAGACACCGGCAAGCTCACGCACAGCCTGGCTGGCAGCCTGGTTGATTACAACCGCGCTGGCGTGCCGCTGCTGGAGATCGTCTCCGAGCCCGACCTGCGCAGCGCCGCCGAAGCCGAAGCCTACGCCCGCAAACTGCGCTCAATCCTGCGCTACCTGGGCGTCAACAGCGGCGACATGTCCAAAGGCGTCCTGCGCTTTGAAGCCAATGTCAGCGTCATGCGCGCGGACGACACGGAACTGCGCGAACGCACCGAGATAAAAAATCTCAATAGCATCCGCAATATGGTCAAAGCCATTGACTACGAAGTGGCGCGACAGATTCGTCTGTATCGGCGTGGCGAGACGGTCAAGCCAGCCACCTTGGGCTGGGACGAAGCCGCGCAAGCCATCCAGGTGCAACGTTATAAAGAACGAGCCGACGAATACCGCTACTTCCCCGAGCCGGATTTGCCCGTGGTCGAGGTCAGCCGCTACTGGGTGGCGCAGATACAATCTCAACTGCCCGCCCTGCCGGATGAATTAAACGCGCGCTTCGTCAATGAGCTCGGCTTGAGCGCCTATGACGCCGGCGTCTTGACCGCCGAGCCAGCCGTGGCCCGGTATTTTATGGATGTGGTCGCAGCGGGCATTGATGCCAAACTGGCGGCGAACTGGCTGAGCAGCGAAATCTTCCGCCTGATGAATGCCGCCGAGATTGCGCGCGCCGCCATTCAGTCGATTCCGCTCACCGCGCAGCGCTTTGCGGGTTTGCTGACTTTGCTGCAAGCGGGCGCGATCAACCAAAGTACCGCGCGCAAGCAAGTCTTGCCGGCGATGTGGTCGAGCGGCAGAGATGCCCAAGCGATCGTCAATGAAAGCGGCTTGGCGCAAGTCAGCGATGCAGAAGTCATCGGCGATATTGTGGACAAAGCGCTGATCGAAAACGATGCCATGGTAGCGCGTTATCTGGCTGGCAACGACAAGGTCATCAACGCATTGTTTGGTAGAATAATGGGCGCGCTGCGTGGCAAGGGCGACCCAGCTGTGGTGCGCCGCGTATTGAACGAGAAATTGGCAGAATTGACATAAGCAAGCGAGTTTATCGGAGACAGCCGCTATGACCTGGCATCAGACAATTGTTGTGGGCAACTTGGGTAGCGACCCGGAGCTTCGCTACTTGCAGAGCGGACAAGCCGTGTGCAATTTCAGCGTCGCTGTGAGCGAGCGCTGGCGGGACCGCAATTCGGGAGAGCAGCGTGAAAGAACGACCTGGTATCGCGTGGCGGCTTGGGGGCAACTGGCGGAAACCTGCAATACCTACTTGTCCAAAGGCCGGCAAGTCATGGTAACTGGCAATGTGAGCGCGCGCGGCTATTTGAATAACAATGGCGAGGCGGCGGCATCGCTGGATTTGACAGCTCGCGAGGTGCGTTTCCTGGGCAATCGCGGCGACCAGGGCGGCGATTATGGTGGCGGGCAGCAGCGCGGTGGCTCTCAGGGTGGGCAGCAGCGCGGTGGCTACCAGCGCGAACAAGGCAATCAAGGCGGCTACCAACGCGGTGGATACCAACGCGAACAGGGCAATCAAGGCGGCAGAGGCGGTTACCAGCAAGATGACCGCGCTTCGAATTACCCCGATTCGCGCCCCCAGACCTCGGACGATATTCCCTTTTAGCGCGTGGCGGCTTGGCAAGTTGACCTGTCGGGTACGGTTGCGCTGGTCGCTGGCGCGGGAGCGGGCAGGGGGCGGGCGATAGCGTGGGCGCTGGCGGACTGTGGCGCGGCGGTGGCGGCGGCTGACCTTAATATCGAGCGCGCCGACGCCACATACCAGCGAATCCAGGCGCGTGGCGGCACAGCCATCGCCCTACACGCCGATATTTCCAACCGCTTTCAAGTCGCCAACATGATCGAGCAGACGCGCGATGCCTACGGGCGGCTGCACCTGCTGGTCAATGCCGTCTGCATCGGGCGCGCCCAGCCCCTGCTGCAAGTGGACGAATGGGATTGGCGGCGGCAGTTGGAAGTGAACCTGGGCGGGGCTTTCTTTTGTTTGCAGCTAGCGGCGCGGGTGCTGGCGGACGAGGGCGGTGGCGCGATCATCCATGTGCTGCCCGCAGAAGCGCTTGCGACCCTGCCCACGGGGATAGGCGCTGTGGCGGGCGCGGCGGGCGTCATCGGCATGACCAGGCAGGCAGCGCGCGAGCTGGCGGAGCACAATATCCGCGTCAATGCCATCGCGGCGGGCGGCAATGACGATGCGGTTGCAAACCTGGCGCTGTTCCTGGCGTCGGGCGCGGCGGGCAGCATCAGCGGGCAAGTCCTGTACAGCGATGGCGCAGAAGAAAAGCGTAGGGGCGAGGCCGCGACTCGCCTAATTGAGTTGCGCTGAAAGTCGCTGATAAGCAGCAGCCAGCGTCTGCCAGGGTGCGATATCCCAATAACGGCGCGCCAAACCCGAGGGCGATGGCAGGACGAAGCAGCGCGTCCGCCCGACCCCTTCGGGTTGCCAGCCATAGTCGACTCGCTGGCTCGTGGATTGCCCCGAAGCGATGCGCCAAGCCGTCTTGCTGGTGAATGCCGCAATTTTCGGCTGATAGCGGATGAGTTTCTCGCGCAGCGCGGCGGCATCATCCTGCGTAAAGGCAATTTGGCTGTCGTTGCCGGCGCTATGCTTGCACAGGTCAGTCAAGCCAATGCCCAGCGCCAGCAAATTTCGGAAGTTGACCGGCGCGAATTGGCATGGCGTGAAACCAGCTTGATGCAGCGCGCGCCAGAAGAAATTGCCGCTGTGGGCATAATAGGCTGTCGCTCTTGCGGATGCCGCGCTGGCGGCTGTGCCACAGAAGACCGCAATCAAGCCATGAGCCAGCACATCGGGCAAGATGTCATTCATGCAGCGCGCGCCCGCTGTCCACCGCGAGCAGATTTTTCTGATGCGTCTCGCGGTAGAAGCCCTCCAGTTTGCGCGGGAGCATAAACTGCCGGTCGCCAGCCAAAGCGCGCAGATAGGCGACGGTCTGGTCGAGGCTCTCACGCCCGGTAGCGCTGCCGTGCGAGGGAATGGCATAGTCGAGGCGGTCATTCGCCTGCCAAGCCGTCAGCGCATCCAGCCAGCCGGGCAGAAGCTGGGCGTCGTTGACGACGGGAAGCGGCGTTTCGATCGCATCGCCGCCCAGCAATAGTCCCCGCTCAGGAATCCAGCCAACAAGGCTATCGGCGGTGTGCCCCGGGCAGTGATGCAGCTCCAAGGTCAAGCCGCCCAAATCAAGCGACAGGCAAGAGGCGAATGTGATGTTTGGGGGAATGAGGCGCACGTTGTCCCACTGACTCGGCTCAGCCATTTGCATTCGCTGCAAGGCGCGCGGCACATCATCGCCAAAGCGACGCAAGCACTCCGCATGGGCTACGACAGCCAAGCGCTTTTCGCCGAGCCCCGCTGTGCCCCAGGCGTGGTCATAATCCCCGTGGCTATAGACCACGTAGTAAGGTTTGCCATCCAGGACATCCACGAGCGGCGCTGCTTCTTCGGGCAGGGACAAGGTATCCCAGACCACCGCGCGCTCCTCGCCCAAGACCACCGCGGCGCGCACCACAAAAGACGGTGTCTCCAGTTCGTAAATCCACAGATTGGCGCAGAACTCTTGCAGCCGCGTCATCAGAATTATCCGCAGGCGCGAGGAGCCAGCCCAGGACTGCGTACCTGAGCCATCAGCAGCGCGCTAGTTTACGGTCACATCAAGGTTTGGCGCGAGGCGGAAGCTGTCCAATACCGCCAGCCAGGGATACTCGTCAGCAGTCGCTTCAAGCAGGTCGGCGTCCAGATCGGCGGCGCGCAGGTTGGCGACATGCAGGCGGTTGTCCGTGCCATTCAGCGCGATGACAGCGCCGCTTTCCAGCCCGCCATCCAGGCTGCGCAGGCGATAGGAGATGCGATAACCAGCCGCGCCATCCACCTCGACCGCCTGTACGGTCTGCGCCTCCACGCCATAACGCCAGCCATTCATCCAGGCGCGGGCTTCGTCTTCGCTCCCCAGCAGCACATCAAAGGTGGCCACCGCCAGCGTCAGCCCATCGCTCACAATAGTTGCTGGCAGCCCGGGCATGGCATCGCTTACTTCCCAGTCGGCAGGGAAGCGCAGCATGTGCGCATCCAGGTCGTCATAATAGACATCCCAGCCGAAGGGCGCGCCGGCATACTGCGGCAGCCACTCGATCGTCTCAGCCACGCCGCGCAGCAAGAACTTGAGCTCTTGGGCGGCATTTTCGGCGGTTACGACACGCACGCTGATAATATCATCCCCCGCGAGCCAGGATTCCTGGCGGGCAATCAAGCGCGTGCGCCCGCGCTCCAAATTGAAGTCGATGCGTATACCGCCATCGTCAGTGAGCGCGCGGCTGGTTTCGTCCCAGCGGGTGTAGCCGCTCCAGGTGTTGCGCAGCCAAGTCACATCGAAGTAGCCATCAAGCCCGGCGGCATCGCTAATGCCATCGAAGTTCTTGTTGATGCGCACCTCGACTACGCTCTGCGCTTCGGCATTATTCAAAGAAGCGCGCAATTCGCCTTCGTTGCTGCTGTCGGTAAGCGGGCTCCAGCCGCTGGGCATACCGATAGTAAACAAGCCCGAGCGATGCAGGTAGCGGCTGTCGAAGTCGATGGCGCTGATATCGGGCGGTGGCGGCATGGTCGGCTCGGGAAAAGCCGTCGGGTCTGGCGTCAGCGAATAGGGATCGGTCATGCCGACCTGGCTGGAAAGCATCGGCAAAATCAGGCTGCCTACCATGGCCACCGTCATGATGATGCCGATGATGTAGGTAAAAGTCTTGGTTGTCTGGTTCATGCGGGTGGCGCTCCGCGGCTGTGATTGAAACTCGCGGCAATCATAGCGCAACTTGGCAAGGCTGTTAAGCAAGACTTTTGCCTTTATTATCCGCGCTCGTCAAGTTACCATGCCTGCCCAGTTCCTTAGGAGAACCCGCCCATGCCCGAAAATGCTTTTGTCCACCGCCCGCTCGCCTTGTCCGATGCCGGGCAGGTCGCCAGCGTCGCCAGCGCAATCGCCGCCTATATCGGCACGGACGAGCGGCACCAAGCCGAGACTTTCCTGGTCAATTGGCAGGAACCGGGTTTTGACCTGGCGGAGATGTCCCTGGGTATCTTTGACAGCGCGGGAAAACTGGCTGCCCACGCCATCCTGTGGGCGAACAGCGAAGTGCCGGTGCATCCCTGGCTGGATTGGGGCATTCACCCCGACTATTACACAAGCGAACTGGATGCGGGGCTATTCGCCTGGGTAGAAAAAACCGCGCAAGCCGCGCTTTCACGCTGCCCGGACGACGCGCGCGTGAGCGTGGTCACGGGCACACACGAGGGTTACGCCTGGCGAGAAGCAGCCTTGAGGCGCGCTGGCTATGCGCCCAACCGCGTCAGCTTCGATATGCGCATCACTATGAGCGAGCGCCCGCAAGCTAGCCAACTGCCGGCGGGAATCGCCTTGCGGGCTTATCGGCACGAGCGCGATTTGCCGCTGTTGGTCGATGTTGTGCGCGATGCCTTCTCCGATCATTTTGGTTATCTCGAGCAGAGCTTCGAGAAAGACCTGACTGAGTTCCAACACTGGCTGGATAACGACAAGCACTTCGCCGAGGAACTGGTGTTGCTGGCTTATGACGAAGCCACAGGTGAGGCGGTTGGCTGCCTGCTGGGCTTGACGCAAGACCATCGCCATCCCGAAATCGGCTACATTGACCTGGTCGGCGTGCGGCGTGGCTATCGGCGGCGCGGGCTGGCGCAGGCATTGCTCACGCGCAGCTTTAGGCAATTTTGGGATCGCGGCAGGGCCACCGTCAACTTGGATGTCGATGGCGAAAGCCTGACCAACGCGGTGGCGCTGTACGAGCGGGTCGGCATGACCCGGCAGCGCGCTTATATTGTGTATGAAAAATTGCTGCGCGATGGCATCGAGCTGGCGAAGACGACGATGGAGTGAGGTTTTGCCCGGCCAGCAAGACGACGACCGCTACCAAGACATCCTGGAGCGAATAGCCGCGCGACGTCCTTTTGGCAGCCCCCGCCCGCAGAAAAAACCAGCGCGCCCGCATGACCAAGCGCTAAACCTGCTTAATGCCTTCGACACCTGGTCCGACCTGGCGCTGCGAGAGTATGCGCGCATCCTCTGTCATGGACCCAAAACAGTCCGCGGCGCAGCCTGGTCGGGCGTGGTCATCTGGTATCACAATAAGGGCTATCACGGTTATCAGTTGCTGCGCATCCTGGGCGTCTGGGCGCAATCAGCCGGGAGCGAGCTGGTTGTCAGCGCGGGCATCCGCGAATTGCCCTATCGCGCGCCGCTCTTTGATCCCGGCGCTTTTCGCCACCATATCGCCAGCGATTTTCACTTGTATTATCAAGACAAAGGCGGACCGCCTTCCGAAAGCGACCACGTGCTCTTGCGGGTGAACTTCTTAGCCAAGCAGCGGTTGCAGCTGCGCGAGAGGTTACAAAAAATCGCCGACCAGTGGCGTGAGCAGCAGGGCTAAGCTACTCTTCGGCTTCGTCCTCGAACAGGATTTCGGTGGTCAGGCGTGAAGCAGCCAGGTCGTCCAGGGAGATGCTGGCGTTTTCGTCGCGCGCCAGCAGACTGAGGCCCATTTGCAGCCGTTCGCCACAGACGAGGCAATCGGGCTCACGCTCGATCTCGATCCACAAGCCCGTATGCGGGTCGCTTTCCGCGCCTTCGATGATATCCAGGTAGGTATTGCTGACGATCAACGTATTGGCGGGCATCTCGACATGAGCCGCTGTGCCGCGCAGCAATTCATTCAGGATGAGGTCGGTCTGGATGCCAGCCACTTTGGTTACATTGACCCACAAGCCTGGCTCAGACGCCAAGGTGCCTTCCGCGCCGATCATGCCATAATCCAGATCGCCCACAGAGTTCATGGCGATTTTGACGCCTTCGCGCGTGGCTTCCGCCCAGCAGGCATAACAAGGACCCGCGTAGGGCTTGATGATGACATGGTCGCCGCCCTCGCCGCGTTCGTAGACGCCAGCATAGGAGGCGGTTAAGCGCTTCTCCAGGCATTTCTCGTTGATGGTGTATTTAACCTGTTCGTTATCAACCGCCACGACCAGCAAATCGAGGTCATCCAGGCAATCCCAGTGGTCTTCGATCGCGCCGGAGCGCGCATCAATGCGGGCATCGGGGTTGCGCTGCCAGATCAAATCCGCCACCGCCGCCGCTTTGTTTTGCCCCAGGCTGCGCAGGTCAGCCACATGCCGCGTGATATTGCCCAGCTCAAGCGCATCGTTATCCACCAGCACGAAGCGACTCACTCCGCACATCGCCAGGCTGAGCGCGACGAAACCGCCGCCCGAACCCAAACCGACCACGCCGAGTTTTTTCTCCGCCAGGCGGTCAAGGCTTTCCGCGCCAATCAAACGCCCCACCCGTTCCCACATGTTACTCATATTCCTCTGCCTCGGTTTGCTTGGCTGGCTCTGCATCCAGGGGCGGGCTTGGCGGCAATTCATCGATGACAGGAATGCTGATGCGCGCTGGCTCGCGGAGCCCGGCTTCGATCTCGATAGCGATGATATAGTCCAGCAGGTAGTTGTCTTCTGACCAGGACCATCCGGCTGGGTCGGGTATCGGCTCGGCGATCCCCCACAATGTCTCAAAGGTCGCCACAGGGTCCATGAGGTCTATGCCGGCGACGAAAGGGGCTTGATAGGCGCGCGGCGGGCTCTGTGGATAATCGTGCTGCGTTACCAGCAGCGTAAAGACGGACGCGCCCTGGCGGATGGCGATGAAGCAGAACTCCAGCGGTACCTCGCCATCGCATTCATAGAAGAGAGTGCGCAGGAGCAAGCCATCGTCTTCCAGCGCATAATGCTCGCTGGTCAAGCGGTCGGACAGCACCACATGCCAGCCGTACTTCATCATCTGCGGCAAGGTGTCTGGCGCGACGATCTGCGGGCGCACCGGCTGGAAGACGCGCACATCGCGGTGAATGTACCACCAGTCGACGCGCATATCCGTGCCGTCGGCCATGGGCTGATGAAAATAGTTGACATCGATATCGGCAGCGCCGACGACCGCGGTGTGCCCGGTGGTAACGATTGGTACCAGCAAAAAGTCCAAACCCGATTCATCATCGTCGTCCAGCCAGGAGAGCGCGGTCATCAAATCGCCGTGGCTGGGCTGGATCATGGAGCCGGGCTGTTTGTGCCAGTCGCCCAGGTAGCGCAGCGGCACATCAAAGCGCGCCGGCAGCAAGTCAGTGCTGCGGTGCTGAAGTCGGTGATAATGCCAATTCTCTTGTAGCCACCAGATAGCTTCGTCTTGCAGCGCATCGCCCTGCTGAAAAGTATGCGAGCGGCGCACGGCGGTTTCGTCCGGCGAGATGGTATCCAGCACATAGATGGTCGGTTTGCCTTCGGGACTGTCATCGTCGACGGCGAAGCCGACCATCGCCTCGCCGGTTTCGTCGGCGACATATTGGCTGGCTGCTACCAACATGCGTTCGACAGCCCGCTGCGAAACTACCAAATTGGGCACGATGCCGCGCGAAATCATCGCCATGCCTCGCAGCCGCTTGCGGATATGGTCGTATTCGCCACGCAGGATTCGCAGCAACTCAGGCTCATCAGCGGCTCGCATCGTTAGCGTCTCCGGCGGCGCGGCAGGGGGGTGCTGGCTTTGATGCGCTCTTCGATGCCGGGCCACTTGCCAGTGGAGCGCCATGTGTAATAGGCATAGAGCCATTGTACCGCCCAGCCGCCCACGGTCACCGCGGTCGACTTGCTGGGGTTCCAGCCGTACTGCTCGCCATCTTTGGGATTAAACAGGCAGAGCTGCCCATCTTCGTATTGGTGTTTTTCGCTGTAGATGCGCGGTTTGACGCAGTAGGCTTCGGCAGGCCGGTTGGGATACTCTTTGGGATAGACGATTTTCAGGTTGTGAAAAGGCGAATCCAGGATGCTCATGTTGATCTCGACCGAGCCCTGCCAATAGAGCAGCCCGCCAAAGGGCGGCACAACCAGCCTGAATGTTGAGCCAAAGGCGGCTTTCATCGCCTCGACTTCCCAGACCAGCCGCGACGAGACATTCTTCCGCGAGCCCCACCAGTTCGACATTGCCTGCGCTCCACAGTCTCCTGCATGGCTATTGTAGCAGGCTAACTCTATTGGCTGCAGGCGCGATTGTCCAGAGTCTGCGCCGGGGTGATCGCTTCAAATCTAATTTGCCACAGAGGCACGGAGATTTTATGTAGGGGACAGGCGCTGACTCGCCCTTTTGCACCTTCTTCTCGGTGTACTCGGTGGCAAAAAGTTCCCAGCGCCCCAAAGAATTAACCGACTGCAACATTTTGTAGCGGCGCAGGCAGTCCGCAGATTAACCACTTGCGTGGACAGCCAGCCGCTGCGCCTGCTAAAACACAGAAGTCAGCTCGGCTGGTACGGCTGCGCAACCGAAATCCCAGCTGAGACTGACTTCTGTCTATCCATGCGAATCTTAACCGAGATTCGCGCCTATCACAAGGAGTCTGCACCATGTTGAACTTTCGAAGGTTCATCACCTGCCTGGTAATCGCGCTGGTCTGCCTGGCTGCCGCGCCCAGCCTGGCGGAAGACCAGGGCCCGCTCACGATATATTCGGGTCGCAACGAAAGCCTGATTGGACCCATCCTGGCGCAATTCAGCGCGGATACCGGCATCGAGGTCGAAGTCCTGTATGGCGGCACAAGCGCCGTCGCCAACCAAATCCTGACCGAAGGCGAAAACAGCCCCGCCGATGTCTTTATCGCGCAGGATGGCGGCGCACTGGGCGCGCTGGCAGCCGCGGATATGCTGCACAAGCTGCCCGACGCAACCATCGGTCGCGTTGTCAACCCTGCCTTTGTATCGCCCACTGGCTATTGGGTCGGCTTGAGCGGACGCGCCCGCGTCTTCGTCTACAACCCGGAGATGCTGGCGAAAGCCGGGCTGGAGTTGCCCGAGTCCATCCTTGATTTGACTGACGAGGCTTGGAGCGGCTTGGTAGGCTGGGCGCCGACCAATGCGTCCTTCGTCGCCAATGTTACTGCCATGCGCGTATTGCTGGGCGCAGAAGAAACCGCCGCCTGGCTGGCGGGCATGACCGCCAATGGCGTGATTCCTTACCCCAAGAACACGCCTATTGTGCAGGCGACAATTGACGGCGAGGTCGTTGGCGGCTTGGTGAACCATTATTACCTGTTCCGCTTCCTGGCGGAAGACCCGGACATCACAGCGAGGCTGCATTTCTTCCCTGGCGGCGACCTGGGCTCGCTCATCAATGTGGCTGGCGCGGCGGTACTTAACACGACCGACCAGCCCTATGACGCGCTGGCGCTGGTCGACTACCTGCTCAGCGACGCGGCGCAGGAATACTTCGCCCAAAGCGCCTACGAATATCCGCTGGTCGATTCGGTCGAACCAGTCGTTGACCTGCCGGCGCTTGCCGATATCGAAACGCCCGCGCTTGACTTGTCCGACCTCGCCGATTTGCAAGGCACTTTGGCGATGATCGAAGACAGCGGAGCGCTGGACTAAGCCATGCAGTTGATGGATGTCATCCCGCCGCGATTGCGCCCGCACTGGCAGTACCCGCAGGTATTGTCGCGCTGGCAATTTGGCGCTGAGCGCGCCATGCAGCTCCTTGGCTTGGTAGTGGTCGCGGTGGTGATGATCCCCATTGGCGTGCTGGTCTTGCGCGCTGCTGGCGCGGGAACGGAGGGGCTTGACTACCTGCTGCGCCCGCGCGCCTTGCGCATCATCGGCAACAGCGTCAGTTTGATGTTGGCGGCGACGGCGCTGGCAACCGCTATCGCCCTGCCTTTCGCCTGGCTGACGGCTCGCTGCGACTTGCCCGGGCGGCGGCTATGGCTGGCGCTGGGGCTGGCGGCTATGGTCATCCCATCCTACCTGGTCGCCGTAACTTACAGCGAAGCCTTGGGCCCGCGCGGCATCTTGCAGGGCTTGCTCGAGCCATTTGGCGTCGACCGGCTGCCGGGCATCAAAGGTTTCGTAGGCGCGACGCTGGTACTGGGCGTAGTGTCCTTCCCGTATATCGCCCTGCCATTGCGAGCCGCCATCTTGCAATGTGACCGCAGCCTGGAAGAAGCGGGCCACAGCCTGGGCTTGGGGTCTTGGGGCGTCTTCCGCCAGATCACCGTCCCGCAACTGCGCCCGGCGCTCTCGACCGGCATGTTATTGGCGGCGCTGTACATCCTCAGCGACTTCGGCGCTGTGGCGGTGATGCAATACAACGCCTTCACGCGCGCCATCTTCTTGCAGACCGAGTCCTTCCGCATGGACAAAGCCTCGCTGCTGGCGCTGGCGCTGATCTTTATGGCGCTGGCGCTGCTATTTTTGCAAGCGCGCGCCGCGGGGGCTGGGCGGCGCTACCGCATCGGCAGCGGCGCATCCCGCCAGTTGGAAATAATTCGGCTGGGCAAGTGGCGTTATCCGGCGCTGCTCTTTTGCGGCGTGGTGGCGCTGGCTGGCCTTGTCATCCCCGTGGTGGTGCTTTTTAGCTGGCTGGTCGGGCGGCAGATGAGCAACCCTGTGCAGATACCGCTTTCGCAATTGACTGGCAACACCGTCGGCGTGAGCGTGGTGGCGGCGCTGGTGGTTTCCCTTGCGGCATTGCCCCTGGCGCTGCTGGCGATGCGCAGAGCCAAGCGCATCAATCGTTGGCTCGTCAATATCGCTTATGCCGGCAATGTGTTGCCGGGTATCGTCATCGCCCTGGCGCTGGTGGCATTTGCCTCACAGAACCTGCTGTCGCTGTATCAGACCTTGCCCTTGCTGATTCTGGGTTATGCCGTGCGCTACTTGCCGCTGAGCATCGGCGCGACTGAAAGCGCCTTCGCGCAGATTAATCCGCGTTATGAAGAAGCCGGACGCAGCATGGGCTTGGGGCGGCTGGAAGTCCTGGCGCGCATCACCGTGCCGTTGGCGCGGGGCGGCATCCTGGCGGGCATGGCGCTGGTCTTCTTGAATGTGATGAAAGAACTGCCTAGCACTTTGATCCTGCGCCCAATCGGTTTTCGCACCTTTGCCACGCGCATCTGGAGCGCCTATGACGAAGCCTTCTTGGCCACAATCGCCGTGCCCGGCTTGGCGCTCATCCTGGTGTCGGCTTTGGCGCTCTTAATCGTGCTCCACCAAGAAGACATTCTGGACTGAAAGGGGGCTGCCCCTGCCTGCCAGCGGCATATCGTCTATGCTATTGGCGCGACCAGGCAAAAAGTGAGCAGATGGCATTCGCGCTGGAAACCGACAACTTGGGCAAAGTCTTCGCCGATGGCTCGATTGCGCTGCGCGAGGTCTCCTTGCGGGCGCGCGCGGGCGAGTTTCTCACGCTGCTGGGACCCAGTGGGAGCGGCAAGACCACCATGCTGCGTCTATTGGCTGGCTTTGAACGACCGACCAGTGGCAGCATCTGGATCGGCGCGAAATTAGTCGCTGGCGGCGCGCGCTTTGTCCCCCCGGAGCGGCGCAAAGTAGGCATGGTCTTCCAGGATTACGCCTTGTTCCCGCATGTCAATGTGGCAGGCAATATCGGCTTTGGCTTGCGATCGGACGTGGCGCAGCGCGAAAAGCAAGTGCGGCGCATGTTGGAGATGGTCGGCTTGCCGAAGTTCGCCGAGCGGATGCCGCATGAGCTGTCGGGCGGGCAACAACAGCGAGTGGCGCTGGCGCGGGCGCTGGCTGCCAACCCGGATGTCCTGCTGCTGGATGAACCGTTCTCCAACCTGGACAGCGACCTGCGCGTACACATTCGCAACGATGTGCGTAAAATTTTGCGCGAGACCGAGACGACCGCCATCTTCGTAACCCACGACCAGGAAGAAGCCCTCAGCCTGTCGGACGAAATCGCCGTCCTCTACGAAGGCAGTCTCTTGCAGTTGGCCGCCCCGCACATCATCTACAACCGACCCAGCAGCATCCAGGTGGCGAAGCTCATCGGCGAGGCGAATGTGCTGCCGGCGAGGGCGCAAGGCATGACCGCCCGCAGCCGCCTGGGCGAAGTCAAGCTGTATCATCCCCGCAATGGCGATGTGCAGCTTATGATCCGCCCGGAAGCGCTGCATATCGACCATTTTGATGAGGTTGGCGTGCCCGCCAAAGTGCAATGGCGCGAGTTCTTCGGGCACAATCAACGGGTGGGCTTGGCGCTGGGCGATGGCACAGAGCTGGTGGCTTGGACGGGCGTGGAGCGCTATATCCGGCGCGGCGACCAAGTGCATGTGTCGCTGGGCATGCCCGTGCTGGCTTATGGCGGGGGAGAGTGAGCCTGTTGCCGCTGTTTGAGCTAGCCGCCAACCGCGCCCGGCAGCCAGACGACGAATTCCGCGCCAGCCCCTTCGCCAGCGCTCTCGGCGTTGATGCGCCCCCCGTGCGCCTCGACGATTTCCTGCGCGATAGCCAGCCCCAAGCCATTGCCACGCCGCGGCCCGCGCGCTTTGTCGGCTTGGTAAAAGCGCTCGAAGATGCGCGGCAGGTCATCAGGCGCGATGCCAAGGCCATCGTCGCGCACAGACACCTGCGTGCCGCCGCCAGAACGGGCTACCGTCACGCGCACCAGGCCGCCAGCGGGCGTGAACTTCAGCGCGTTGCTCACCAAATTCGTCAGCACTTGCGCCAGGCGGTCGCCATCGCCGAGGATATCCGGGGCAGGCGACAAGTCCGCAATTAGCTGGATATGTCCTTGCCCCGCCACGACTTGCAGGCTGTTGACGACGCCATCGCAGAGCCGCGCCATATCGATCCGTTCGCGCTGCATGGAAAGCTTGCCGGCTTGCAATTGTTCCAGATGAGTCAGTTCGACAACCATGCGGTTGAGGCGGCTGGCTTCTTCGTAGATGATTTGCGCCGCCGCCTGGGGGTCTTCCGCCGCGCCATCAACGATAGCTTGCGCATAGCCCTGGATAGAGGTCAGCGGCGTCTTCAAGTCGTGTGAAACGTTGCTGAGGAAGTCGCGCTGCGCCGCATTCGCCGCCCGCACCTCCGCTGTCATGTGATTGAAGGAATCAGCCAGCGAGCGCAACTCAGGCGGGCCGCTGACGGGCACATTCACGGTGTCATCGCCGCGCGCCACGCCGGTCGCCGCTTTGGCAACGCGCTGCAATGGCTGGGCGATTGTGCGGCTAATCAGCGCCGCCAGCAGCAAAGCGAACAGGATGCCGACCAAGCCCGCTTGCAGCAGGGGCGGTGCCAGGGCATTGCTGAATACCGCCAATGTCTCTTGCAGGCTGACGGTCGGCAGCGGCTCCGCCAAGAGCCACAAATCGTTATTGACGATGCGAGACCCAATTCGTTGTCCGATACCATGATTCCCGAACATGACGCCGGCATACAGCCATTGTCCGCCATCGGGGTCGACGAAGCTGCCGAAGAATTGTTCGCTGCCGCGCCCTAGCACCTTTGCCAGCTTTTCGTTGTGATACCGTTCGCCACGCAAGTGAATCCACGCGCCCGGGCTATATGTGCCGGCGCTATCGTACAACACAACCGGTCCGTCGCTGCGCAGGCTGGCGTGCACTGTGCGGACATCACGGGTTTTGGCGAAGAGATCCAGCAGCTCGTGCACCTGCGCATGCAAACGTTCGCGCCCGCGGTCTATGGGGATATCGGCGATGTAATCCAGGTAATTCAAGCCTTGAGTCAGGGCAGCCAGCCGCTCGTAGCTTGGCGCATGCGGGGCGCTCCGACCGCCGATCAGCAACATCAGCGCCACCGCGCCGACGCTCAAGGTAATCAGCAGCAGCGCCAAATACGATGTCAACAGCCGCAAACGCAGGCTGAAGGCAAACTGCTTAGGCTTCCTCAAGTTTGTACCCTACGCCCCAGACGGTCTCGATCCTGGGTGTCATGCCGCGCAATTTGTGGCGCAGATGCGCGATGTGCACATCGACAGTGCGCGTCTCGCCCACGAAATCATAACCCCAGACGACATTCAACAGGCGCTCGCGGCTAAAGACGACGCCTTTGTTCTGCGCCAGGTGCTGCAGCAGGTCGAATTCTTTCATGCGCAGCTCGACGACTTCGCCAGCGACTTCAATGCGCCGTCGCTGCGGATCAATGCGCAGGTTGCCGATGGCAATGGCGGGGATGGCTTCGGCTTGCGCGCTAGTCCGGTCCGTGCGCCGCAGGATGGCTTTGATGCGCGCCACCAGCTCGCGGGGGTTAAATGGCTTGGTGAGGTAATCGTCCGCGCCCAGCTCCAAGCCGACGATTTTGTCGATGTCATCGCTGCGCGCCGTCAGCATGATGATGGGCACATCAGATTGCTCGCGCACGCGGCGGCAGACTTCCAGCCCGTCCATGCCGGGCAGCATCAAATCCAGCACAACCAGGCTGGGTTTGTCTTGCAAGATCATGCGACGGGCGCTGGTACCGTTGGTCACGCTGCGCACCTGGAAACCGTCTTGCTCCAGATACATGCGCGCCAGATCAATGATGCGCTGCTCGTCATCAACCACCAGGATGGTATCGGCGGCGGTCATAAGCCCGTACCTCTCATATTGCGCCTCGCTGCGCCAACTTTGACACAGGCACGTAACTAGACTATAAGGAAAATGTAAACGCTATGTAAATACATGACTATCCCGCCATTCATTATACGCTCGGCGCGGCTGGCAGTGGCATAGCTCTGCTGCGCGGGCTGGGCTACAATCTCGCGGAAGCCAGCGCCTGCCCCTGCATTAACCCTCTGTGCGCTCAGTGTCCCTGTGGTGAATGGAGAACGATTTTTCATGCCACAAATGCCAACTATCCGCCTGGCGCTGGAGACAGATGCCACCGCCATCCGCGCCATCTACGCGCCGATTGTGCGGGAAACGCATATCTCATTTGAGCAAGCTGTGCCTGGTACAGACGAAATCGCCGCGCGCATCCAAACAACCTTGGCGCAGTATCCCTGGCTGGTCTGCGAGTTAGGGGGGCAGTTGACCGGCTATGCCTATGCCAGCGCATTTCGCAGCCGCGCCGCCTACCAATGGACAACCGAGACGACCGTCTATGTGCACAGCGATTTCCAGCGGCGGGGCATTGCGCGGGCGCTGTATACATCACTGCTGGCTCTGCTGCGGGCGCAGGGTTATGTAACGGCGGTGGGGGTAATCGCCCTGCCCAACCCCGCTAGCATCCACCTGCACGAAGCGCTCGGCTTCAGCAAGGTTGGCGTCTTCCGCAATGTCGGGCACAAAGCTGGCAACTGGCGAGCTACCGGTTGGTGGCAGTTGGACTTGCGCCCCCCGCCCACAGCCCCAGAAGCGCCCGCCCCGCTGCCAACCCTGGCGCAAGAAAGTCGCTTTCCGGCTCTATTGGCGGCTAGCTTGCCGTATATAAGGTGAATTGTGCAAGGTTACCAGCGACTGCTCCCGCAAGCCCGCCTTATTCTCCAAGCGCGTCCCATACCTCGAGCTTGCCGCGAGCCTCACGGATGACTTCGTCCGTGAATTCGCTGGTTGTGGCTTGGCCGCCCAGGTCCGGCGTTTTTATGCCATTGTAGACTGACTCCAAAGTCGCCTCGTACAAGGCGCGGCTGGCTTGCGCGGCTTCTTTGCTGTCGATATAACGCAGCAGCGCGGCACAAGCCAGGATCATCGCCATGGGGTTGGCGATATTTTTGCCTTGCAGGCTGGGCGCGGTGCCATGCGGCGCTTCGGTAATGGCGGCTTTGACTCGGAAATCCTCATCAAAAGCGATAATGATCGACTCAGCGCCGGCTATCGTGCCAAACATCTTGATGACCAGGTCGCTGAGCGCATCGCCGTCACGGTTCAGCGCCGGGATGACCAGCGCCTCGCCACTCGTCTCGAGCAGCAGCGCATAGGTGGCGTCGATCAACTGGGGATTGTAGCGCACAGCGCTGAATTTCGCGGCGGCGCGATCCAGCTCTTCTTTGAACATGCCTTCGTAGACCGGGCTGACTGTATATTTGGGTCCGCCAAAGACTGTGGCTCGATGCTTTTGCGCATAACGAAAAGTGAACTCGGCGACAGCGCGGCAGGTGCGGCGGCTGATGCGACGCTTGTTGTAGGCGACTTCGTCCAAGCCTTCGCCTTCACGCCATTCTTGCGCGGCATAAGCGCCTTCGACAGCCATGCGCACGACGGCGATGGGCGCATGCACGCCCGCCAGCGGACGAACGGACGGGATGCGCCGCCCCCTGCGCAGGATGACACTGCCCTGCACAAGCTCGCGCAAGAGCGCATTGGGGCTGCCGACATCATCGGGGTCGCCGGGCGTGATGGTCGCGGCTTTGATGCCCAGCCCTGTCGCCAGGACGCGCCGCGCGGCTTCATGTACGACGCCGTTTTGGGTTTGGCGACGGTTCTCCAGCGATAAATCAAAGGCCTCAAAAGCCAGGTTGTTCATGCGGATTACGCTGGGGTCGAGCACGCGCAGCGCTTCGTCCAGCAATTCCTGCCCGGTTTGGTCACCTTTTAATACACAGATGGTGTGCTTTTCCATGCCACCTCATTGAAATTGGAAGGTCTAAGGATGATTGTAGTCCAGTTTGCGCCTCGTGAGTACAGCGGCTTGGCCAGGGCAATCGCATCAAAAACTATTTGCCACAGAGACACAGAGGTTTGGCGTAGGGGCGAGGCGCTGACTCGCCCGCAACCCGCAACCTGTCGCTATAGATTCGCATTTATATTGTGCTAGACTGGCGGCGCAGATTAGCAAACAGAAGCGCATGAGCAGACCGTATCAGCAAGCCATAGCCGAACTCGCCAGGCAGGCGCAGGCCCTGCTCGGCTGCGAGCTGGCGGCGTCGCAACTCGCGCAGTTTGAGCAGCTGACCGGCTTGCTGCTGGACTGGAACTCGCGCATGAATCTGACCGGCATCACCGAGCCAGCCGATATCGCGCTGAAACATTACCTGGATTCACTGACCCTCTTGCCATACTTGCCACAGGCTCGCCGCAGCCGCCTGCTGGATGTCGGCACGGGCGCGGGCTTCCCGGGTTTGCCACTGGCGATCGCCCTGCCCCAACTGCGCGTCACCCTGCTGGATGCGACTGCCAAAAAATTGCGGTTCGTTGAAGAAGCGGGGCGAGCTTTGAAATTAGACAGTACCCGCACGGTGCACGCGCGTGCCGAAGACGCCGGACGGGATGACGCGCACCGCGGCACGTATGATTTTGTTGCTGCGCGCGCCGTCAGCCGCCTGCCCGCCTTGATGGAATGCACCTTGCCCATGACCAAACGCGGGGGGTTGATCATCGCCATGAAAGGATCTTCCGCCCAAGAAGAAACGCGCGCCGCCAGTAAAGCGATTGCCACGCTGGGCGGCGAGCTGGAGAGCGTTGACGAGGTGCGTCTGCCCGGGCTGGATAAGCCGCGTTACCTGGTGATGGTGCGCAAGGTCGGCAAGACGCCGCGCCGTTACCCGCGTCAAGCCGGTACACCGAGCCGCGAGCCGATTATGTAGGTTTCGCCTGAGCCCTGGCTGCTATAATGCGCTTGCTGATTACCAAAGCGCAAAGTGACGATGAATAATCTGAGCGCAGTCTGCGAAGCAATCCGCGCCGACCTGGAGCAGCGCAATGCCGCCCGCGACCAGGCAATCGGCTTGTCGCGCGCGCTAATCCGCGACTGTTCCGCCAGCATCCGCGCCATCCACCGCCGCGACTGGACAAGCGCCGACGCCGGGCTGGCTGAGGTCGCTGCTGGTTCGCGCGAACTCATCGCAGCCGTGCGCGACTACCCCGACCTATATGCCAGCAGCTATACCCAAGATGCCTTAAAAGAAGTCGTCGAAGCGCATATCACCCGCGCCATCATCCGTGGCGATGCGCTGCCGACCGCGCGGGAAATGGGCGTGGAAAGCGCGACCTACCTGAAAGGGCTGGCGGAAGCAGCCACTGAGTTGCGACGCTTCATCCTGGATATCATGCGCCGAGAAGATGGACACAGCCAGGAAGCCGAGCGGCTGCTGGAGGCGATGGACGCAATCTATGACCAGTTGGTCGCTTTTGACTTTCCTGATGCGCTGACCCGCGACTTGCGACGGCAGACCGATGTCGTGCGCGGCGTATTGGAGCGCACCCGCGGCGACCTCACCCAGAGCTTGCGGCAACAGCAATTGCAAAGCGCGCTGGCGCAACTGGAGCGCCGCCTGGATGATGCGCGGGCTGGGCAAGCTGGCTAGCTCACTAGCTGCCATTCGATCAATGCGCCCGCCACCCAGGTCGGTTTGGGCTGGTCGTATAGCTCGGAGGAATCGGTGTAACTGGTATCCAGCACAAGGCCCGTCATGGGTCCGCGCAGGTAACGATAGACCTGCCCGGTATCACGGGCATCGCTCTTGGCTTCGACGCAATGCTGGTTGTAAGCCGCGTAGTCTCCCGCTTCCAGCAGCTTGATGCCGGCTTCGATCACCGCTTTTGCGTGCGCCAAGCCCGCCGCATCGTGGTCATAGGTATCTGCGGGCGCATCGCCATAGCCAATGCCATGATGAAATGGATCAGCGGTGCTGACGACGGCGGCAGCTTCCATGAGGCGCGCCAGCTCGTCTATGCCCGGCAAGTTCTGTGGCTGTCCGCCAGCCAGGTACGGGTATCGCTCATGCACCCGCGGCGCTTTGCCAGGCTTGATGCCTCGCCGCTCCAGCTCGGCGCGCCAGAAGTGCCGCCAGCTAATCAAGGCGTGGTCGCCTTGCCATTCGCGTCTGCCGGCAATGCCAGGTCCTTGTATCCCCCAGAATTCAAATTGCGCGGGGTCAGCGCCCGCCGCCACAGCCACCCGCGCCGCTTCCATAGCCGGGGTGAAGGCATGCAAGACGCTGAGCACGACAACATCCTCCGCGCCGCTATCCAGCGCTGCCTGGACGCAAGCCGCGACCTGATAACCGCAATCGTGCACGCCAGCATGTGGGAAGACCAGCACCCCGCCAGCGCACAACGTATTGCCAAGCTGCCATTGCTCGGCGCGCTCAAGGTGTTCCAATGTGCCGGCAGCGCCCAATTCGGCATGTTCTTTGGCATAGAGGGCATGAACTTTTCGTTGCAACGCGTCCCGATCCAGTTCCATCCTGCTCGTCCTCGCTAGGTGGCACAGTTCCGCAGTTTCTAACCCAGACAGCCGCCAGCGTCAAATCCCCAGGGCAATCGCGTCAAATCTTTTTCACCACGGAGGAAACGAGGATACATAGAGGGCGCAGAGATTTGGTGTAGGGGCGAGGCGGTGACTCGCCCGTCAACTATCTCCAGAAAGTCAAAAGAAGGTATCTCACGCGCCGATTTGCCCATTGACATTCGCGCCGAGCCGTGTAGACTTTGCGCTGGCTAGACTATCGAAAGCCATGCGAACCGCAGACAGCAGGTGGGCGACCGCCCTTAATCTCCTGCCAAGGGACGCGCAAGAGTCATCATTCCGCATTGCTTGCCATGATGCTGTTGCTAACCTCAAGCGGGGATCGCAAAGCGATGAATCGCGTCGGGCAGCCAGCAATCGGGGCGCGCCAAACGCGGAAAGGAGCGACACTTGCCGATTTCAAAGAGCCGTAAAGAAGAGCTAGTCGCCGAATACACCGAGATTTTAAGCCAAAGCGATGGCTTTGTCGTCGTGCAGACACAAGGGCTCGGTGTCAGCCAGGTGCAAGGCTTGCGCAATACCGTGCGCGAGCAGAACGGGCGCTACCTGGTCGCCAAGAACACCTTGATGCGCAAGGCGCTGCAAGAGGCGGATTGGGTCGTGCCAGATGATTTGCTGGTTGGTCCCGTGGCGATCGTCTTTGGTGGCGACAACATGCCCGGCGTATCCAAAGCGCTGCTCAAGCACATGCAGGATGAAGGTTTTGAGGAGCGCATGCAGGTTACCGGCGGCGTGATGGCTGGCGAAATCCTTGATGCCCAGCAGGTTGATGCCGTGAGCAAGCTGCCGACTCTGGACGAACTGCGCGCGCAACTGGCTGGCTTGGTTCTGTCGCCGGCGCAGGGCGTCGTTAATGCCTTGCATCAAGCCACGGGCGGGGTCGTCAATGTGCTGCAAGCCTACCTCGACAAACACGAAGATGAAGCAGAAGCCGCCTGATAACCTGCTCAACAGACGGCGGACAAACCGAAGCCAAAGAAACCCGCAAGAAAGGAATGAATGATGGCCGACCTGGAAAAATTGGTAGAAGAGCTCAGCGCGCTGACGATCCTGGAAGCGTCCGAGCTGAAGAAGAAGCTGGAAGATGCCTGGGGCGTCGAAGCGGCTGTTGGCGGCGGCATGATGATGATGGCGCCGGGCGCTGGCGCCGCGGCTGATGCCGAGCTGGAAGAAGAACAGACGGAATTTGACCTGATCCTCAAGGAAATTGGACCCAAGAAGATCAATGTCATCAAAGCCATCCGCGCCATCACGCCGCTGGGCTTGAAGGAAGCCAAAGAGCTGGTCGAGAGCGCCCCGGCAACCGTGCTGGAAGAAGTCAGCAAAGACATGGCGGAAGACGGCAAATCCAAGCTGGAAGAAGCTGGCGCAGTCGCCGAACTCAAGTAGCCCCAAATCGCTGGCTCACAGGGGCGGCGGAAATGGTCGTCCCTGGCGCAGAATCTTTCTGTGCCTTTTTTCCTGCTATACTGGTAGCAGGTTTGGCTAGCGAGGTTGCGGCTGTGGCCAGCGTATCCTACAGCAAATTGCTCGACCCCGTCAGCGATGGCATCAATCTGATGGAATCGCTGCTGGTCGGGGCATTTGGACCGGCCACTGGCGACCAACGCGAATGCTATAAGCGAATCCACGCCTATTGCTGGGGTTTGCACACCTTGGTCATGGATGTCATCACCGCGCTGGGCATCGAGAACGTCGCCACGCGCCCGACTGTGCTGGAGCGCTTCAACGCCTTGAACCACCCCATCCAGACGATGCTTGACAACCTGGCGGCTGGCTTTGACGGGCGGTTGGGCGATGAACAGAGCGCCGTCATCAGCCTCATGCGTGATTCGGCGATTTCAATCGAACACATGATGAGCAACCTGTGGCAGTATTCGCTGCTAGAGAATGGCATGATCATTTTCGAAGACCAGGAATTTGACGGCGCGGCGCTGATAAACCGCTTGCGCACGCAGCTACGGATAAAGACTCGCCTTGAGCTAGGCAGGCGCTTTTACGTATTGGGCGATGAGCAGCGGCTGGGCTATGCCTTTGGCGAGATCGCGCGCAATGTTCGCCAGCACGCCGGGGTCGATTTCGTGCAGGTCGCCGGGCATTCCTTTGGTTATCGCGCCGACCTGCTAATTTATGATCGTGGCTGTGGTTTTCCCGATGAAAGGGGCAGCGCGCTGGAGCCATTCTGGCAAGCCAAGCCAGAAAGCGGCGGCTTGGGGCTGGGCTTGTATATCGCCAGGCGCTTCATAGAAGGCTGTGGCGGCAGCATTCGCATCAGCAGCCGCCTCGACAAAGGCACTTTGGTCAAAGTGTCACTGCCGACTTTTCCGTGATTTGCCACCACGATAGGCCCCGCGCAATCAATCGAGAAACGTAATATGAGCCAGAACAAAGTCTTTGTGACCCGTGAATTGCCCGCTGCCGCGCTGGATCGGCTGGCGCAGCATTGTGAGCTGGATGTCTGGGGCGAATTTCTGCCGCCCGACTACGCCATCCTGCTGAAGAAGGCGCAGTCGTTAAGCGGCTTGCTGTGCCTGCTGACTGACCGCGTTGATGCGCGCTTGCTGGCTGCGGCACCACAGCTCAAGGTACTCAGCAATATGGCAGTCGGCTATGACAATATCGATGTTGCGGAAGCCAGCGCCCGTGGCATCCCGGTCGGCAATACGCCCGGGGTCTTGACCGAGACAAGCGCTGATTTCGCTTTTGCCCTGCTGATGGCGGCGGCGCGGCGCATCCCCGAAGCACAGCGGTACATCAAGCAAGGCAAGTGGCAAACCTGGCATCCGACCGTACTATCGGGGCGCGATATCTATGGCGCTTGCCTGGGTATCCTTGGCTTTGGGCGCATCGGGCAGGCGGTGGCGCGGCGAGCAAGCGGCTTCGGCATGCGCATCCTGACGCACAGCCGTGGAGGCAGCGAGGAGCGGATCCTGGCGGCCGGCGCGGAACCTTGCGGATTGGACGAGCTGCTGCGGCAAAGCGACTTCGTCAGCCTGCACCTGCCACTGACAGAAAGCACTCGGCATTTCATCGGCGCGCGCGAGCTTTCGCTGATGAAGCCCAGCGCCATCTTAATCAACACAGCGCGCGGCGGGGTTATCGACCAAGCGGCGCTATACGAGGCGCTGCGCGAGCGAGCAATCCTGGCGGCTGCGCTGGATGTAACCGACCCGGAGCCCATCCCGCTGGATAACCCGCTGCTGAGACTGGACAATTGCTTGGTCGTACCGCACATCGCCAGCGCCAGCGTAGCAACCCGCGAGAAAATGGCGCAGATGGCGGTGGACAATTGCATTGCTGGTTTGCGCGGCGAGCGGCTGCCCACTTGTGTTAACCCAGAGGTCTATGCCAGCCGTTGACCACGCGAGAATGCGCTTGCGATTGCCGGCGAATGCGCTTGCATTTATACGCTTTTCTAATACAATCCGCGTATAAATAGTTGCATTAGGCTTTGGCGTCCTGGCTTGTCGGCAGGGCGTTTCGTGTATTATTCGCAGTCTTTTTTCGCCCCGCCCACTTCAATTGTGACAAGCTCACAAATGAGCTTGGGGCTTTTGCATTACGAAAGGAAACAATCATGGCTGAACGGCGCATCCAACTGACGCGGCGAGGATATGAAAAGCTGCAGCGAGAGCTGCATACCCTCACCAACGAAGAAATCTCCAAGGTCACGGCGATGCTGGCGGAAGCCCGCGAAGATGATCAAGGCGAAGAAGCGGTCTTCTTTGATGCCATGGTATCCAAAGAGCGGCTGGATGAGCGTGTATCCCACTTGCAGAATGTACTGGCGCGCGCCGAGATCATCGATGCGGACGCCGACCTCAGCATCGTTACGCCCGGCAACCGCGTCATCGTCTACGATAGCGGCGAGAAAGAAGAGTTCGCGCTCGACCTATTGGATACTGAAGAGATCACGCATGGGCGGCGCGGCGTCTCGCTGGATTCGCCGGTTGGCAAGGCGCTGCTGGGCAAGCGAGTCGGCGATCGTGTCAAGGTGCAGGTGCCGGACGGGCTAGTTACTTATCGCATCCGCGGCATTGAAATGATCCCCGATAGCGAAAGTTAGGTCTTCAGCGCGCCCATCTTCGGCAGCTCATCCAGGTAGTCGAGCAGGCTGCCGAGCAGGTAAGGCGTCAGCGCCAAGGTGGCGGTGGCGACGATTGGCTCACTGCGCGCCCGGCTCTCGGCATCTTCGAGCAGTTGTATCAGCGCGTCAGTGATCAAAGACATCCAGCTAATTGTCTCAAGCATGACGTCGCTGAGCACTTCGGGGTCGCGCTGGGCATTGAGCACCAGCCAGGATGCCGCTTCCAGCATAGGCATCGTTGCCATCATCGCCGCCGACAGGCTGAGCATCATGATGCGCTGGGTTTCGATAGGCAGGTCAGCCAGGCGCGCCTGCGCTTGCACCCGTTCCGCCACGCGCGCCATGATGGTGGCAGCCAAACGCGCCGGTGCCCGTTCATGCGGCGCTCGCTGCAGCATGCTCTCGACCCGTTGCAGGCGGCTGTACTCGCGGGCTGCGCCATTGTCCCGCGCCAGCGCCTCCCGCAGTCGCCGCGCCATTTCTTCGGAAAGCTGCCCGTCAATGGCGGCTTGCATCATATCTTGGTTTGGCAGTCTTTGCTCGTCCGACATGTCAGGTTCCTCTCGGCGTGGGGGCAGCCAACCGCGTAATCGCGCTGGGCTCCAGCAAGTCAGCCAGTTTGCGGCGGGCGCGGTGCAGCAGGCTCTTGACGGCGCTGACGGTCATGCCCGTTTCCGCGGCGATATCCGCATAGGAATAGCCGTACCAGTAGCGATAAATCACCGCCAGTCGGTAATGCGGCTCGAGCATTTGCAACAGCTTTTGCAGATAGGCGCTGCGTTCGCTCTGCATCAAGGCGTCTTCGGGCAAGGGGTCTTTGCTGCGCAGCGCCAGAGCCGCGGCGGTCGGCTCGTCATCCAGCGAGACGAAGTGCATGCGGCGTTTGCGCAGGCGGTCGATGCAGTGGTTGGAGGCGATGGAAAGCAGCCAGGTCTTGAAGCTACGCGCCGTATCATAGCGATGCAGGTTATTGTAAACGCGCAGGAAAGCCTCTTGCGCCGCATCTTCCGCCTCGCCGCTTTCGCCAAGCATACGATAGCACAAGTTATACAGCGGGTCCTGAAACAGGTATACCAACTCGGCAAATGCCTCCTGGTCACCCTGTTTTGCGCTTTCCACCCATTGGAGGATGCTGGGGTCGTTTTCCGCCACCCAATGCCTTTCATCATATAGCTAGCCTGGCAGCAACCTATCGGCGGGCTGGCTCACTTCCATTATGCCGCGTCTATGGCGGGCGCAACGCAAAAATTGTGTTAATTCCACGCCTCAAGCATTGATCAATAAGACGGCTGTGGCGATGTTGGTCGCCAAAGGCACATTGTGCACATTGCATATACGCAGCAAACCCTGGATATCCGGGTCGTGCGGGTGCTTGCCCAGCGGGTCGAGGAAAAAGAACACGGCTTGAACGCGCCCCTCCGCCACTAGCGCCGCAATCTGCACATCGCCGCCATAGGGTCCAGACAGCATGCACTTGACCGACAGCCCGGCTTTATCCTGGATGAGCTTGCCGGTCGTATTGGTCGCCACCAGGTCGAACTCGCTCAGCCGCGCTTTGTGACCCATCACGAAGGCGACCATATCGGCTTTTTTGCCATCATGGGCGATCAAAGCCAAAGTGCGTTTGGCGGGTTGGCTTGGCATGGGTGAAATTCCTCCGTTTCCTATACAGTCGGCCTAGGGGCGAGGCGACGACTCCCCCGACTAGCCCGCCACCCCGACAGGTCGGGACAATATCAGGACAAGCCGCGGGGACGCCGCACCAATTGCGCGGGGATCGATAGTGGCTGATGATAGCGCGTACTGCCGAAGCGGCGCGCAAAACGTCGATTTAGCCAGTAGGCTTCTTCATAATACCGTTCCAACTGCGCCATTAATGCCGACCAGGGGCGTGCTTCCGCCAGCGCCCGCGCTCGGACAGCCAGCCGCGATCGCAGCCAGGTTTGGTCGCGCAGGCTGCAAACCGCCTCGGCAAAGGCGGCGGCTGTGGGCGCGACGACCAAGCCCGAAGCGCCATCGTCAATCACATCCGGCGCGCCGCCAGCATCCACGACGATGCAGGGCAAGCCCGATGCCATCGCTTCCTGGATGACTTGCCCAAAGGTCTCATATTCGCCAGGAAAAACAAATACATCCGCGCTGGCATAGGCTTGCGCCAGTTCGTCGCCGATCAGGTAGCCAGTGAAATGCACATCAGTATCGACATATAGCGCTTCCAGTTGCTCGCGTTGCGCGCCATCGCCGATGATGGTCAGCGCGACGCCTGGTGTCTGCGCCAGCTCCAGCAGCAGGTCGATGCGCTTTTCGGTGGCGAGTCTGCCCACATAGATGCACAAAAGCGAATCCGGGTCGCGGTCATTCAACAGGCGGCGGCGCATAGTTACAGACGCCCAGCGCGGGTTGAAGCGGGCAGTATCCACGCCCCGCCCCCAATGGCGGACGCGCCGAAAACCTTCCCGCCGCAATTGGCGAATCGTGGTGCGCGTCGGCGCCAAGGTCAGATGACAGCCATTGTGAATATAGCGCAGCCAGCGATTCACCGGTCCCGACAAGCGCGGGAAGCCATATTGCTCCGTATAACCGGGCAGGTCGGTCTGATAATTGGCGATGACAGGCAGGTTGAGATGTCGTCCAGCCGCCATGCCACTGACTGCCATCGCCGCCGGGCTGAAGAGGTGGATCAAGTCGGGCTGGAAGGCCTCGATGTGGCGGGCGACCAGCGGATTCGGCAGCGCCATGCGCGTCTCGGGCGCTTGCGGCAAGCTGATGGAAGGCAGCGGAATCACCTGCGAAGCGCCGACATGGTCGACGGCGATATCCGGCGCGAAGACCAGCACCTCGCGGCCCGTATCTTGCAGGTAGCGCAGGGAAAGATAAGCCGTCTTGACGACGCCGTCCACCTTGGGCAAAAAGGATTCGGTAACGACAGCCACCCGCCGCACACGCGAAAATGTCGCGCTCGCGCTAATGACATCGGCGAAGCTGGGGTTGCCGAAGTACTCGCCAACAGCGGCATTTTGCTGTGCCTGTAGCTGTGTCAATAGCCGCTGCGTTTGCATTATATCTCCAGGCTATGAAGCGCTTGCCAGCAGTGTAACATACCAGGCGAAGTTACAGGCGCGCCGCCGTATAGTTGATAACACGACAGCCCAGCGAGAGATGCGCCTCAGCCCCCGCCGTATAACGCGCGGTAGATATTGTAGTTGCGGTAGATGTATTGCACATACTTGCGCGTGGAGTCGATGGTGATTGTCGTCATGAACAGGTCAGGGTCATCGCCAGACAAAGCTCGCCAATCATAGGCGCGGCCCGGACCGGCATTATACGCCGCCAGCGCCACAATGGGGATTTGGTCGAAGAAGTCTAGCTGTTCATCCAGATAATAGCCGCCGAATTCCACCGCGGCATAAGGACGAAAGAGCACGGTGTGTTCATAATTTTGCCAATTCAATTGGTCGGCGATGTATTGCGCTGTGCCGGGGATGACCTGCGTCAAGCCTTTTTCGCCAGCGCCGGCGGTGGCATAGGCATTAAACAGGCTCTCCTGGCGGATGAGCGACAGCATCAGCAGCGGGTCGAAGCTGCGCTCTAACGCGACTGGCGTGATTAAATCAATATAATAGGCGGGGAAGCGCAGGCGGGCGATAGCGGGCGCGGCTTGCAAAGTGCCCTGCCCCGAAGCGATGATGACATCGGCAGCGGCGATGATGCTCTCGCGGTATGCGCCCAGTTCGCGCAGGGCAATAGCCAGGCGGTAGCTGTCCAGCGCATTCCCCGCATCCCGCGCTGCGCCCAGCAGTTCTTCGAATTCGCCCAGCGCTTCGTCCGTTGCGCCCACCGAGGACAACTCCACGCCACGTAGCCAACGCGGGTCATTGGCGAGCTCGGCGGTCATGCGCCACAAGTCGCCCGGCGCGTCAATGGCGAAGGCGCTGCGCAACCATTGATCCGCCTCCGCCAGTTCAGCAGCCGGGTCAAAGTCAAAATTGAGCGTGGCTGGCGCTTGGAAAGGCTGTCTGCCGCTGCGAATATCGCTGGCGCGCGCCGCAAAGTAACTGTCAGGCGCGGCGGATATCGCCTGAGCCAGCGCCAGGTCAGCCGTAGCGGGGTCCGCCTGCCGCAGCGCCAGCCTGCCCAGCCACAAGTGCGCCGCCGCCTGGTCTTCGCCGCTGGCTAAACTGGCAATGCGCGAATAGAGCGCCGCCGCGCCCGCCCAGTCTGCCTCGCGCACAGCCGCTGATGCCGCCAGAAATAGCCCGCTGGTCGTCAAATCGTGCTGGGGATACTTATCCGCCAGCTGAATGAAAAGCTGCCGGGAGAGCGCTGCGTCGCCACCCGTTCCATACAGGTAACCAGCCCGCCAGAGCGCTTCGCCGGCGGCTGCGTTTAGATGGGGATAATCCGCGGCGATGGCGCGATACAAGTCGATAGCCGCGGCATTATCGCCCGCCAGGAAGCGCGTTCGTCCACGTTCCAGCAGCGCCGCCCCAAAGAGCGCATCACCCGGATACAAGTCGATGATGGTCTGGAAGCTAGCTGCCGCCGGCCCGTTATCGCCCAGGTTGCGCTGCGCCCGCCCCAGCAGCAGGTACAGCTCCGCTGAGGGCGCGCCCGCTGCCAAGGCGCTGCTGAAAGCATCGACCGCCGCCGCCCATTCGCCCGCCGCGAAAGCCGCTTTTCCGCGCTCAAATGGCGGCACGGCATAGCCCAGTTGGTCCAACAGAAGTTGCGCCTGCCAGGCAGTGGCTGTGCCAGCATAGTCGGCGACGACAGCTTGCAGCCTCGCTACAATCTGCGCGGTATCGCCGCCCAGCCACAAAGCCTGCGCCGCGCTGAGAGCGATATAGGCGCGGTAGGGCTGGTTACGCGCGACCGCCAGCACGGCGTCGTATTGCTCGACAGCCTGGTCAGGATAGCCTAGGTTGATATAGACCTGCGCCACTTTTTCACGCAGCGCCAGCAGCGGCACCAACGAGCGCGAGGCATCGGCAGCCAGCGCATAATTCTCCAGCGCCGCAGTGATTTCGCCCAGCGCAATCTGCGCATCGGCAATCCGCTCATAGGCATAGCTGTCAATCAAGCCGGGCTTCAGCGCCAGATATTGCCGCAAGTCGTCGATGGCGAGCTGCCATAGCGACAAGCCCAAACGGGCATCGCCGCGCAAGAAATAGGCTTGGGCGGTCTGCCCGGCATCGGGGTATTCTGTGATGAAGCGGCTTAAGGCATCGGCGGCATTTTGAAAATAGCCCGCCCGCAGCGCAATCTGTCCATAGCGAAACAGGGCGGCGGCGCGCTGATCGGCCGGGAGGTTCTCGCCAGCATCGAGCAGGCGCAGGTAGGCTTCGGCGGCGGCTTCCAGATAGCCATTATGAGCCAAGGCCTTGGCGTCTGTGAACAGGCTTGCCGAGTCGTTGGCTTGCGGCTGCGGAGTCGGCGGGGTTAGCGTGGCTGGGCGGGGCGTGGCGGTAACAACGATGATTTGGCTGGCGTTGACGGTGGGCGCGGGCGGCTCCGGCTTGCGGATATTGCAGCCGCATGCCAGCAGGCACAGCAACAATCCCAGCGCGCGCATAATCGGCAACTGCGGCGACATGCTAGTGTTCTTGGGTATGTGCGGCGGGCGGCAGCAGCTCGCCAGCCAGCCAAGGCATGCCATAGCCGATAGCCAGGTGGCCCGCTTCCGCCAGCGCCTTGCCCAGCGAGTCGGTATCGGAATAAGCCCACCAATGGTCGGCGGCGGGCAGAATCATGACGCCGAAGTCGGATACGACCAGTTGGCTCAAGCTGCGCGCGGCGAGCATATCCCCCGCCAAGGAGCGCGAAAGCTGCACGCGGAATCGGGAGGGCGCGCCGGCCGACCAAGCTGAATCGCTATAGACCAAAGCCTGGAAGTCGATCATACCGCGCGAGCCATCTTCGAAAGCCTTGACGAAGCAAAACTTGCCGCCCGCCCATTGGAGGGGCGCGTTCGCCAAGTGGTAGCCAGCCGCCGCGAATGCCTGCCCCAGCACAGTGCGCAGCAACGTGCCGAAGTAGTCCTGCGCCGCTTGTCGTTCGGGCAGCATCAGACCTCCGCCAGCAGCGCTGCGGTTTCGGAGGCGCTGTGCACGGGCAGGCGGCAGGCGAAGTCGCGGCAGACATAGACCGTCGTGCGTCCATTGAGCAATTTTCGCCCCTGCAGCAGCGGGATAGCAGAGGGCGCAGCGTCATCGGGTTGCTGCGCGCTGATGAGGTTCGGGCGATAAGGCTGCCGCAGCTCGCGTAAGACTTCCTGCACCTTAGCCGATTCCAATCCACCGACCAGGGCAACCTCGGCGAACCCACTCACCAGCGAGTCGACAGCGATGAGTGATTGCGCGAAGGCTTGCGGCACCTGCGGCATCACATCCGACAATTTACGCAGAACTTCACGCGCGGCGTCGGCATAGCGCGCCTCGCCCGTATAGGCAGCCAGTCGTAATAGCTGGGTCGCCAACATGCCATTGCCCGAAGGCGTCACATTGTCTTGCAGATTGCGCGGGCGCACGATTAATTTTTCGTGGTCGGCGCTGGTATCGTAGAAGCCGCCATCGTCGGCGTGGAAGTGCTGCAAAGCCGCATCCGCCAATTGTTGCGCCGCAGAGAAATAGCGCTCGGCGTAGGTCGCTTGATAGAGCTCGAGCAAGGCGTCGATCAGGTTGGCATAGTCTTCCAGGTAGCCATTCAATTTGCTGTGCCCCGCCTTGTGGCTGCGCCAGAGCCGGCTGCCTTCGCGCAGCATCTGCCGCAGCAGGAAGTCGCCCGCCCGTTGCGCCGCCGCCAGGTAATCCGCCCGCCCGAATACACGCGCCGCTTCCGCCAGGCTGGCCAGCATCAGCCCATTCCAACTGCACAGGATTTTATCGTCCAAGCCCGGTGGCATCCGTTCGCTGCGGACGGCATACAAGCGCGCCTTGATTTGTTCCAGCGCTGATTCCAGCTCGGGCAGCGGCATACCTAACTCGGCGGCTGTTTTACGCAGCGGGCGTGGCAGGTGCAGGATATTCGCGCCTTCGAAGTTGCCGCGCGCGCTCATGCCGAAGGTCTCGATACAAATTTCCAAGGCGCGGGGCAGTTCTTCTCCCAGCGGCGACAAGGCTTCACGAGCCTCGTCTATCGTCCAGACGAAGAACCTGCCTTCTTCGCCTTCGCTGTCGGCATCAGTCGCGCTGTAGAAGCCGCCTGCCGGCGCGGTCATCTCGCGCAGGATGTAATCCAGGATGTCTTCGGCGATTGCGCGGAAAGACTCGTCGCGGGTGATTTGCCAGACGTGCAGGTAGAGTCGGCTGAGCTGGGCGTTGTCATAGAGCATCTTCTCAAAATGCGGCACGAGCCAATGCGCATCCACGCTGTAACGCGCGAAGCCGCCGCCGATTTGGTCGTAGATGCCGCCCGCGGCCATCTTGCCCAATGTGAAAGTAACCAGGCGCAGCGCTTCTGTATCGCCCGTCCGCGCATGCTGCCGCAGCAGAAACTCCAGGCTGATGGGGTTGGGGAATTTCGGCTGGCTGCCAAAGCCGCCTTGCTCGCGGTCCATGCCCTCCATGAGTTTCGCGGCTGCTGTATTGAGCATGGTCGGGTTAAGCCCGCTGTCATCGGGGCGGCCAATAGCGATGACATCACGGCGCAGCGCTTGATGCAGGCTGGCGGCTTGTTGCTCCAGTTCTTGGCGGCGCTTGCGGTAGGCATCGTGGATACCGTGCAGCAACTGCGTAAAGGACGGCATGCCATAACGCGGCGTCTTGGGATAATAGGTGCCGCCATAGAAGGGGCGGCCATCGGGCAGCAGGAATGCCGTGAGGGGCCAGCCGCCCTGCCCTGCCAGCGCCTGCACCGCGCCCATGTAAATATCGTCCACATCCGGTCGCTCTTCGCGGTCGACCTTGATATTGACGAAGAGGGCGTTCATCATGGCGGCGGTAGCGGCGTCTTCAAAGCTCTCGTGCGCCATCACATGGCACCAGTGGCAAGCGCTGTAGCCGATGCTGAGCAGCACGGGCTTGTCCTGCTCGCGCGCCAGTTGGAAGGCCGTCGCGCCCCAAGGATGCCAATCGACCGGGTTATCAGCATGCTGCAGCAAGTAGGGGCTGCTCTCGTCTTTGAGTCGATTCATGGTTCTGCCTTTGCTGGGCGGTAATCCGCTCGTCACAAACATAGCCGACAATGCCAGCTTTGCCTATCGTCAGTGATAGCCAGCAACCGACCCGCCACAAGCCGCGTAAATAGTGGTAACATAGTGATGCTGGCTCCTTAAGTCCCCGCGGTCGCGTCTGTTCTTATACAAGTCTTGCATGACGGCTTAGGCAGTTGGGCTATACTTAGCATACGAAGGCATTGACGAAGGGTTTGTCGCTCCATGCAATTTTGGGATAACAACAACGACGAGCAACCACCGGACAACAACCGCCGCCCGCCACAGCCGCCGCCGAACTGGCGTAGGTGGGTTTCGCCGGGCTTGCTGGTGCTGGTGCTGGTACTGATGTTGATTTCGTCGCCGGGCTTGCTGGGCGGCGTCTCGTCCACAACCGAGGTCACCTATTCGGATGTCTACGAGCAGGTGCAGCGCAATAATGTCGAATCCCTGGATTTTCGTGACAACGTATCGGTCAGTGGCAAGTTCCGCAGCGGCGTTATCATCACCACAGCCACGGGCCGTTCGCAGAGCATCTCCAGCTTCAGCGCCGAGTTGCCGCCCTATGCTGGTGCTTTGCTGCTGGAGCTGGCGCACGAGCGCGGCGATATAGCCATAGACGGCAACTGGACACAGACATCGCCTTGGCTGGGTTTGCTCTTCAATTTCCTGCCGCTGGTCTTGATCATCCTCTTCTTCGTTTGGATGGGGCGGCGCGCGCAAGGGCAGATGAATGGCATCTTCTCGTTCGGACAATCACAGGCGCGCGAAAAAACGCCGGAGATGCCCAGTGTCAAATTTGACGATGTAGCTGGGCAAGACGCCGCCAAGTTGGAATTGAACGAAGTCGTCGACTTCCTCAAGCAGCCTGAAAAGTATGTCAAGGTCGGCGCGAAGGTGCCGCGCGGCGTGCTGTTGATCGGACCGCCGGGCACGGGCAAGACGCTTATGGCGCGCGCCGTCGCTGGCGAAGCCAATGTCGCCTTCTTCAGCATCGCCGCCTCGGAGTTTGTGGAGATGTTCGTGGGCGTGGGCGCTTCCCGCGTGCGTGATTTGTTCAAAAAAGCCAAAGACAATGCGCCCGCCATCATCTTCGTCGATGAGATCGACGCGGTTGGTCGGCGGCGCGGCACGGGCTTGGGCGGCGGCCACGACGAGCGTGAACAGACGCTCAACCAACTGCTTTCGGAGATGGACGGCTTCGACAACGACACCAATATCGTCATGGTCGCCGCCACCAACCGCCCTGATGTGCTAGACCCCGCCTTGCTGCGGCCCGGTCGCTTTGATCGCCAGATCACAGTCGACCTGCCCGATGTCAAAGGCAGGCACGAAATCCTCAAAATCCACACCAAGAACAAGCCGCTGGGCAAGAATGTCGAGCTAGAGGCTTTGGCGCGCGCTACCATGGGTTTTTCGGGCGCGGATATCGCCAACCTGGCTAACGAAGCCGCCATGCACGCCGCCCGCTACGACCGCCGCTTGATCACCATGTCAGATTTCACCACCGCCTACGAGCGCATCCGCCTGGGCACAAAGCGACCGCCGCTTTCCAACGAGAAAGACCGCCGCATCACCGCCTTTCATGAAGCCGGGCACGCGCTGGTTTCCTTCTTAATCCCCGATGCCATGGCGCTGCTGAAGACGACCATCATCCCGCGCGGGCGGGCGCTGGGCGTGGCATTTTATATGCCCAAAGACGACTCGCTGCATCAATCGCGCAAGCAACTGGAAGCCTTCATCCGCGTGGGCTTGGCTGGGCGCATCGCCGAAGAAATCGTCTTTGATGATGTTACGACCGGCGCAGCCAATGACATTCAGCAAGTAACGCAGATCGCGCGGCGCATGGTCAAGATGTTTGGCATGAGCGACTCGGTGGGCATGGTCAATTATGGCGACGACACCGACCAGCCCTTCCTCGGCTATTCCATCGCCAGCGGCCGCGACTACAGCGATGACACCGCCGCCAAGCTGGATGCAGAAATCAAGCGCATCATCGATGTCGCCTACGAAGAAACCCGCCAACTGCTGCAAGCCCACCGCGATAGCCTGGATGAGCTGGCGGCGGCGCTGCTGGAAAAAGAAACCGTCGAGCGCGATGAGATCCGCCGCATCCTGGGCTTGGACGACGATACTGACGACGTCTTGCCCGATGCCGTCGCCAAGCACCTGCGCGAAAGCCCGGTCGCCGAGCCAAATGGAGCCGGCGCGACCTGACCACAACAAATAGGGGCGAGTCATCGCCTCGCTCCTACACCAGTCCTGTGTGCCTCCATGGGGGGCGAGAGCTATCAGCCCTCGTCCGACTCAGCAGCGGCGATAATCTCGTCCTGCACATAAGCCGGGACGCGATCATAACGATTGAAGTCCATCGTATAAATGCCGCGACCGCCCGACATAGAGCGCAGGTCATTGCCATAGCGCAGCATCTCCGCCAGCGGCACTTCGGCGGTTACGATGCTTTTTATACCGACGGTATCCATGCCTTGCACACGTCCGCGCCGCGTGTTCAAGTCGCTCATGATATCGCCCATCATCGCCTCAGGCACAGTGATGCGCACATCCATTATCGGCTCCAGCAAAACCGGCTTGGCTTTGCGGAAGGCAGCACGGAAGGCTTCCCTGCCCGCGATTTGGAAGGCGATGTCTTTGGAATCGACTGGGTGCTCCTTGCCATCAAAGACGATGACCTTGACACGCTCGACCGGGAAGCCGGCGATGACGCCATCGGGCAGCACGGCGCGGATGCCTTTCTCGGTGGATGAGACGAATTGCTGCGAAATCGCCCCGCCGAAGACTTTTGACTCGAAGGCAAAGGCATCTTCAGCCGGCTCAACTTTGAGATCGACACGGCCATATTGCCCCGCGCCGCCGGTCTGCTTCTTGTGCGTATAACTGGAATCGGCATTGCCGGTGATGGTCTCGCGGTAGGGCACTTTGGGCATTTCGGTATCGATGTTCACGCCCAATGCTTCCGCCCGCTTGAGGGTAACTTCCAGGTGGATCTGCCCCATGCCTTCCAGCACAGTCTGGCGGGTATCGCTATCTTGACGCCAGCGCAGGGTTGGGTCGGCATCGCAGAGGTTGCTGAGCGTGGGTCCCATCTTGGCGCTGTCGGCTTGTCCGCGCGGGTTCACGGCCAGCATATACAGCGGCGCGGGGAAATCGGGCGCAGTTACACGCAGGCTGGTGTCCGTGTCGACGAAAGTATCGCCGGTCTTGGTATCGGAGAGCTTGGCCACGACGCCGATGTCCCCGGCATGAAGGGTCTTGACCGGGAATTGCTCTTTGCCGCGCATCACAAACAGGGCGTTGAACCGTTCATCCGCGCCGCTGCGGGCGTTGATGTTGCGGCCGTCATTGGAGATCGTGCCTGAGAAGATGCGGAAGTAATTCAACGTGCCGACGAAGCGGTCGTTCAAGGTCTTGAAGACATAAGCGACCAGGGGATCATCGTCGCTCTGCGGGGCAGCCAGGGTGTCAGCTTCGCCAGCGCGCTCGATAGCTACGTTGCGCTCGGCAGGCGCGGTAGTGTAGGCGACCAGCGCTTCGAGAAAAGGCACAGTGCCGATATTCTCGGTGGCGGATATTGCGAAGACGGGCACCGTCTTGAGGATTGTCGAGCGCGAGGCTTTGCGCATGCCATCGCGGATTTCGTCGAAGCTCAGGGTTTCTTCTTCGAAGTACTTTTCCAGCAGGTCGTCATCCGCTTCGGCGGCCGCTTCCATCAGCGCCATGTTGGCTTCTTCAAGCGCATCCGCGTATTCAGCCGGCAAATCCACCCGCTCTGCCCCAGCGCCGAAGTAGGCTTTTTGGGTGAGCGCGTTGCCAACGCCATCAAAAGGCGCATTGTGCCCGATGGGCAAAGCAACCGGGATGAACTTGTAATCCCCAAATTGCCCGCTCAGTTGCTCCAGCACGGCATCATAATCGGCATTGTCGCGGTCCATCTTGTTGATGACAACCATGATGGGCTGCTCACAGAGTCGCGCGAATTCCCAAGCCAGCTCGGTGCCCACCTCGACGCCGGCCACGGCATCGACGACTACGATGACGGCATCGGCGACCAGGATGGCATTTTTTAGCTCGCCTTGGAAGTCGGTGAAGCCGGGCGTATCCAGGATGTTTATCTTGTGGTCCTGGAATTCGACGGGCACCAGCGAAGTCGACAGCGAGAGGCTTCGCTCCCGTTCTTCATCGTCCCAATCCGAGACCATATTGCCTTCCGAGATGTGTCCCTGGCGCGTGGTTGCGCCGGTGTTATACAAGAGCGCCTCGACCAGCGAAGTCTTGCCGCTGCTCTGATGCCCAACCAAGGCGACATTTCTGATTTTGTCCGATTGATATTCTTTCATACTGGAGGCTGCCTCCCATTGCGCCGGCGCTGGCGCATCAAAATTGTGACAAAGCGGCTGCGAAATGCGCCGCGATAAAGACGGATTGTAAAGGCGGGGCGCGCTATCGTCAACCGCGCTTGGGGAAGCGCGAAACGATGCGCAAGGGCTGGGGCACGGGCAAGCGCGTGCCGATAGTCGTCTTGTTGGCATTGATGCCACGCGCCCGCGCTGACCCCGCGTACACCTCCAACTGCGTGCCCACCTTGCGGCTGCCGCGGTCCATCAATGCCAGCCCGACCTGGTTGCCTTGCGCGTCGCCAGCGCAGCTTGTCACCGTGCCGACGACTCGCCCGCGCGCGTTCACGACCGGGTCGCCTGGTTGCGCGGGGCGCCCGCCGCGGGCGTCCAGCACGAATCGGCTGACCTGGTGCTTGCGGCTGCGTTCGCGTTTAATGAAGGCGCGCTTGCCAACGAAGAATGGTTTATAGAGTTTGACAAAGCTGCCGAAGCCCGCGTCAGCCGGGTTGAGCTGCATATCGCCCGCCAGCTCCTGTCCATAGAGCGGCAAGCCAGCTTCGATGCGCAAGCTATCCCGCGCTGCCAAACCACAAGGCACTGCGCCCAAATCCACCAATTGCCGGAAAACATCCGCCGCTTCGTCAGGCGGGAGGAACAGCTCATAAGCCACGCGCTCGCCAGTGTAACCCGTGCGGGAGATGATCCAGCCGCCTTGGGTTGTCATAACACCCGACCAAGGCAGCTTGACTCGCGTTGCTTCGCCCGGATGCGTCCGTTCCAGCAGGCTGTGCAGGATGTCGCGGCTGCGCGGACCTTGCAAAGCGATATCGACGCGGCGGTCAGCGCCAGACGATTCCGCCCGCAAGTCGCGCAGTTGCATGCGCTCACGCCCTTCGATGCAGCGCTGGGGATGTTCGCGGTCGAGCATAACAGCGCATTCATGCACAGCGCTCAGCCAAGCCCAGATTTTGTCATTGTTGCTGGCATTGACGACCACCAGGAAGCGCCCTTCCGCCAGCCGATAAACCAGCAGGTCATCCAGCACAGCGCCATCGACATCCAGCAAGAAAGAATACTGCGACCGGCCGACGCGCAGGCTGAGCACATCATTGGTCGTGAGGCTATGCAAGAAGCGCGCCGCGCCGCGCCCGCTGACTTCCAGCACGCCCATGTGCGCGACATCAAAGACGCCGGCGGATTCGCGCACAGCCGCATGCTCCGCGCTGACGGATTGATACCACAAGGGCATCTCGTAGCCGGCGAAAGGGGCGAGCTTCGCGCCGAACTCGCGGTGCAGGCTGTGCAGTGGCGTCTGCAAGAGCATGTCGGTAGTAGCGAGCGGCGGCTCAAAGGCGGGCAAAGGCGCAGGCGACCAACCGGATTCACCGGCGGGCATGCGATTGCTGCCGATGAAAGTGATTTTGCCGGCGATGCGTGGCGAGTCGGCTGGCTCGTCTATTTCTGATAACGTGTCGGCGGGCAGGCGCGCAATCGATACGGGGCCAGGCAAGGTCGCGCTGACATCGTCGGCGTCCATACGCGCAAGCCCGTCGCTCAATGCCTCCAGCCAGGCGCGCGCGCGCAGGATATTTCCGCGCAGGTAAAGGTGAAACTCTTGCTTGGACAATCGGCGCACAGTGCCCGCAGCCAGCAGCGACCCGGTCAGCTCGAGCAAGCTGGTGGCTTGCGACTGTCCGTCTCGCAGGGCATCGACGTCGCTGGTCAATGCGCCATGCAAGAAGTCAGCGGCGCGCTCGCCCAGTATCTGCAGGACACCCCCCTCGGCCCCCTCATCAAGATAGGGAGAAGAGTTGCTGGAGCGCAGTTCGTCTTCGGTATCGATGCCCAGGCGCGCCGATAAGTCGCGGCTGCGCTGCTGCGCATCAAGCAAAGCGTCAAAGTCGACCTTGGCGCGCGCCAGCGGGCGGATGCGCCCCATCAGGCTATACGGTTCGCAAGCCTCCAGCAGGTCGGCGATGATGTCGCCCAGTTGGTCAATGCCCGCTTCGTCGATGCCGCGCTGGGTAATCCAGGGTGCGCCCAGCCGTAAGCCGCTGGGACGAAAAGCGGAAGTATCGCCGGGGATAGTCTGGCGGTTGACGACGAGGCCAGCCAAATCAAGGATGCGCGCCGCCATATCGCCGCTGAGCGCTGTGCCATCCGCGCCTTTGCGTGATTTGCAATCCAGCAGCAGCAGGTGCGTATCCGTGCCACCATGCGGGATGCGCCAGCCACGCGCCGCCAATTTCTCCGCCAGCCGCGCCGCATTAACGACAGTCTGCCTTTGCAGTTGTTTGAACTGCTCGCTGGCAGCCAGGCGCAGCGCAACCGCCAGGGCGGCGATGCTGTTGATATGCGGTCCGCCTTGTTCGCCGGGGAAGACAGCGCGATCCAGCTTGCGCGCCAGGTCTCTGCGATGCGTGATGAGCACAGCGCCGCGCGGGCCATTCAGGGTCTTGTGCGTGGTGAAGCTGACCACATCGGCGATGCCCACCGGGTTGGGATAGACGCCAGCGGCAATCAGCCCGGCGACATGGGCGACATCCGCCAGCAGGGTTGCGCCAACCGCATCGGCAACCTCCCGATAGGCCTGCCAATACGCGGCGAAGGGGTAGGAAGAAAAACCGCCGATGATGAGGCGCGGACGGTGTTCTTTCGCCAGTTCCAGCAGCCTGGCATAGTCGATACGCTCGCTGCGCGGGTCGATGCCATAGGAGACGATATTGTATTGCTTGCCGCTGCGGTTGGCGGGGCTGCCATGGGTCAGGTGCCCGCCCATGAAGAGATCCATGCCCATGACCGTGTCGCCAACATCGAGCAAGGCGGAATACACGGCGTTATTGGCGGGCGCGCCAGATAGCGGCTGCACATTGACAAAGAGTTGGTCGGCGCTGTAGCCATTGGCGGCGAACAATTCAGCGGCGCGGCGGCGTGCCAGCGATTCGACCAGGTTGGCGTATTCTGTGCCTTTGTAATAGCGCAAGTCAGCTTTGCGGCGGTACTCGGGCAGGCGCTGCGCATAGTCCAGGATGTCGGATTGCGACAATTTGCGCGCGCTTTCCAGCGGATAGCCCTCGGCGTAGATATTGTGAAATGCCGAGCTCAAGGCATGGCGCACGGCGAAGGGCACGGTGCTCTCCGAAGGGATGAGGATAAGCTTGTCTTGCTGGCGGATGGTCTCGCGCTGGATTAATTCGGCGACAGCCGGGTCCAGCTCGTCGATACCACCACGAAATAAGAAGTCCTTGTTCATGGGCGGGTTTGCTCCTGCCTATGGAATGAATTGCGCTGCTTTTCACTTACAAGCATGTCGGCTGGCTAGGCGCTGGGGCGGGCGGTTGGGCAGCAAAGATGCAACTGGCGGGCGGCTCTCGCTTCGTCGAGGCGGCGCACCGGCGCGGTGGTCGGCGCGTCATGCAGCAGTTGCGGCGCTTCCCGGGCTTCTTGGGCGATGGCTCGCAGCGCTTCCGCCAGCTTGTCCAGGTCGTCTTTGGTCTCGGTCTCGGTCGGCTCGATGAGCAGCGCCTCGGGCACGATGAGCGGGAAGTAGTTGGTGGGCGGGTGGAAGCCGTAGTCAATCAGCCGCTTGCTGAGATCCAGGGCATGAACATCGGGCGCATCATCAAAAGCGCCGCGAACCACAAATTCGTGCCCGCAATAGCGGCGCTCGCCCGCTGCGGTCTCGTCATAGGGCAATGTGTATTCACCGCGCAATGTCTCCCGCAGGTAATTGGCATTCAGCACAGCGCAGCGGGTTACTTGCCGCAAGCCCTCGCCGCCATAAGCGCGGATGTAGGCATAGGCGCGCAGGTGCATGCCAAAGTTGCCCGCGAAGGCTTTGAGTCGTCCGATGCTCTTGGGCGGCATGCGCCAATCATAACGACAGCCAGGCCCATTGTCGTTTGTGGCGGCGTCATCCGCTTCAGCTTTTCTTCGCACAATCGGTCCCGGCAGATAATCACGCAATTTGGCATTGACGCCGACCGCGCCGCTGCCAGGGCCACCGCCGCCATGGGGCGTGGAGAAGGTCTTGTGCAGGTTGTAGTGCATGCAATCAAAACCCAGTTCGCCAGGCTTGACCACCGCCATCAGCGCATTCATGTTGGCGCCGTCCATGTACATCAAGCCGCCAACCGATTGCACAGCATCGATAACCTGCTCGATATTGGGCTCGAAGAGGCCCAGGGTGCTGGGCATGGTCAGCATCATACCCGCGATATGCTGGGCATTTTCGCCTGAGCAGGCTTCGCGCAGCGCTGACAGGTCGACCTCGCCAGCCGCATTGGCGGGTAATTGCTGCACGCGCAAGCCAGCCATCGTCACAGTCGCGGGGTTGGTGCCATGGGCGCTGTCGGGCACGAGGATGATGTCGCGTTCGGGTTCGCCACGGTCGATATGGTATTGGCGGATCATCAAGATGCCCGCAAATTCGCCTTGGGCACCGGCGGCAGGGGTCAGGCTGACCGCTTCAAAGCCGCTGATTTCGCCCAGCCAGTTTTGCAGATCGTGCATGAGCATCATAGCGCCTTGGCAGCTTGCGGGGTCAGCCAAAGGGTGCAGATGCGCCAAGCCGGGCAGGCGCGCGGCATCTTCGTTGATCTTGGGGTTGTATTTCATCGTGCAGCTGCCCAGGGGGTAGAGCCCGGTATCAATCGAGTAATTGAGCTGGCTGAGGCGCACGAAGTGGCGCACCACTTGCAGCTCGCCGACTTCAGGCAGGGGCAGGTCATCGCGCAGCAGCTCTTCGGGCAGTGTCGCCAGTGGCACATCGGGCGCGGGCAGGTTGACGCCGCTGCGGCCCGGCGCGGACAAGTCATAAATGATCGGCTCAGCCATCAGCGCAGTCCTTCCAGGGTGTCGACCAAGCGGTCGATTTCGGCGCGGGTATTGCATTCGGTAACGCAAAGCAGCATGTGGTTGGGCAGGTGGTAATAATGCTGCGCCAGGTCGTAGCCGCCGATGATGCCGGCTTCCAGGAGCGCGGCGTTGATCTCGGCGATGGGGCGGGGGCAGGCGACCACGAATTCGTTGAAGAAGGGTTTGGTCATATCCACGTTGTAGCCATCCAGGCGGTCAATTTGCGCGGCGGCATAATGCGCTTTGTGATAGTTCAGCTCGCCCACCTGGCGCAGTCCGTTCTTGCCCATCAGCGATAAATAGACGGCGGCAGCCAGCGCCATCAAACCCTGGTTGGTGCAGATATTGCTGGTGGCGCGCTCGCGTTTGATGTCTTGCTCACGTGGGCGCAGGGTCATGACATAGGCGCGCTTGCCGTCCTTATCGACGGTTTCGCCGATGATGCGCCCGGCGATCTTGCGCACAAGCCGTTGTTTGATGGCGAAATAGCCCAGGTACGGACCACCGAAGGTCAGCGGGATGCCCAAGGGCTGCCCCTCGCCCACCACGATATCCGCGCCGAACTCGCCCGGCGGTGTGAATAGCGAAAGCGCCAGCGGGTTCGCCACCACCACCAGCAGCCCGCCACTGGCATGCACAGTATCCGCCAGCCGACGCAGGTCTTCGACTTGGCCGAAGAAATTGGGGTATTGCACCGCCACCATCGCGGTGTTGCTATCCAGCATCTCCATGAGGTCGACCAATTCGCCACGCCCGCGATCGCCGATGATGCGGATGTCCCTGCCCTGATGATAGGCGCGCAGGACTTCGCGGTACTGGGGGTGGATGGCGTGGCTGAGGATGACTTTCTTGCGGCGATTGCGCGAGACTTCCAATGCGACTGTCACCGCCTCCGCCAGGCTGGTCGCGCCGTCATAGTGGCTGGCATTGGCGGCGTCCATGCCCGTCAGCGCGCACATCATGCTCTGGTATTCATAAGTCGCTTGCAAAGTGCCTTGCGAGATTTCTGGCTGATAAGGCGTATAGGCGGTATAGAACTCCCCACGCAGCAGCATGTGGTTGACGACCGAGGGGATAAAGTGATGATAAGCGCCCGCGCCCAGAAACATGGCGAAATCGCCCGCGTGGTCGTTCGCCTCGCTGATTGCCAGCATCTCCGCCGCGATTTCCATTTCGCTCATAGCTGGCGGCAGGTCGAGCGCGGGGAAACGATGCGCAGCCGGCACATCGGCAAAGAGACCATCAAAAGACTCGACGCCGATCTGCGCCAGCATGTCTCGCGTTTCGGCTGCGGTATGTGGTATGTAGCTCATGGCTTTGCCGACCTTTCCAGCCAGTTAGCGGCTTTCACAATAGGCGGCATAAGCGGCGGCATCCATCAGCGCGTCCAATTGAGCGACATCAGCAACACGAACCTTGACCATCCAGCCAGCGCCGTAAGGGTCGGCATTTACGACTTCGGGCTCGTCTTCCAACTGACTGTTGACATCGATGATCTCGCCATCCACAGCGCAATACAGCTCGGAGGCGGCTTTGACCGATTCGACTTCGCCGAAGGAATCGCCCGCCGCTAGCTGGTCGCCCACATCGCGGTATTCTACATAGACAATATCGTTGAGTTGGTCTTGGGCATAATCGGTGATGCCGATGCTCACCACATTGCCATGCAGCGCGAACCATTCATCGGACTCGGCATAAAGAAGCTCGGCTGGCGTATTCCATTTCCCCATCGCGCAGTTCCTCCTCAAAAAATGAACAAAAAAGGCGCACTCCATGTCAGAGATGCGCCCTGTCAGTCGCTTGCAACTTCCAGAGTGGCTGTCCGCAAGAGTCCTTTTGCCTGAGAGTTTCACGCCAGTTGTGCGTCCGGCGCTTGCCCCTTCGGCGTTTCGTTCGCGGACGAAATCTCTCGTCCTGCGGCAATTTTTATTATACTGCGCTTTGCCGGGCTTGGCAAGCCCGTGTGTAGATTCACCACAGAAGTACGACCAAGTAAGTCGTGCGAATACAGCCCCCCATCCCCGGCCCCTTGCCCCCAGAACGAGGGAAGGGGGAGTCTTTGCAG
>VXNO01000141.1 GCA_009840575.1 Chloroflexota bacterium
GCTAGACCAAGGCAAGCGCCTGGCGGTAGGAAGCCAGCGCCGCCTCCAACTGACCCGATCGCATCAGCGCGTCGCCCAGCATGCGGTGCAGCAAGGGGTCATCTTCATGCGTCGGCTGGTCGAGGAGGGCGCGCATATCCATCTCCACCCAGTCCAGCCCGGCCGGCGTGCCCAGCAAGCTCTCGTAGACTATCAGCGCTTCGTCGAGCGCTTCGGCAGCCACTTTAGCGCGGGCAGAATTGATGGCGGCGGCCAAGCCCGGCGGCGGCAGCTTGGCGGCAGCTTGCGGCTCTGGCGACGTTTCGGACGCTGGCTCGCTGGTCGGCTGTGGGGAGGCTGCTGGCGGGCTCGTCCCCCGTCCTTCCAGCGCAGCGAGTCGCTCGGCATACCAGGCTTCCAGGTCGGTGGCATCGCCAGGCAGCGCAAAAGCATTTGCCAAGCGGTCAGCCTGGCGGGGCTGGTCGGCGGCTTGGCGGTCGTCCCAGCCCGGCTGGGCAAGCGCCCCGCTGACTGTGCCGCGCGGGGAGTAGAGGCTTTCGTCTTCCTGGTCGTTCAGTCTTTCGTCATCTTCAAAGTCTTCTCTGAAGTCGTCCCCAAAATCAGCGGGCAGGGCGATTTCCTGCCGGGTGTCGCGCGGCGGGCTGTTGAACTCGATGGCGAGCTTATCCAGCCAGACGAGGGCATCGTCTTCGGGTTCGGGGCTGGCGCGCAGGATGTCATCGAGGCTGAGGCTCACTTCGGGCGCTTGGTAGTCGGTGATATCGGGCAGCTCTTCGGGGATGTCAGCAGCAGCGATTTCGCGCAGCCAGCCTAAGGCATCGGGCGGAGGGGCAAAATCAGCCGCGTCCGGAAGCAGGTCGGCGGGCGCATCATCGTCTTCATCGCCATCGGCAACGTCCGGCGACTGCGCGGGCAGGGAGCGCTGCGTATCATCCAGCTGGTCCGACAGGTCGCCATTTTTCGCGCCTGTATCCGCAGGTTGGGGCGGCATCTCGCCGCGCTCTCTCTCCAACTGCGCCAGGAAAGCCCGCAACTCGTCCTGCAACATCGAATCAAAGTCTGGCGATTCAGGCTTGGCAACCATTGTCAACAGCAAACAAACCTACAAACAAAAATGGGACGGAGATTATAACGCGAATCTGCCGCCGCTGCGATTGGCATCGTCGGAATCGCCGGCTTCAAATTCCCGCCAGAAGGGATTTTCGCCCTCGGCGCGCGCTCGCCCATCTTTGGCAAAGTCGAAGTCGTCGTCATCCAAGCCCAGTTCATCAAAATCAACCGGCTTGGCGTCGTCTTCCAACGTAATCGCGATGGTCTTTTCGGTGGGCGATTCCAGGTCAAAGTAGTCGTCCCAATCCAGCCCGGAAAAGCCCGGTTCGCCAGCGGCTGGGTCGAGGCTAAGGGCATCCAGCTTGTCGGTGGGGCTGTTGAAATTGAAATAATCGTCAAAGGTGAGATCGTCCAAGCGCAGGGCGTTGATGTCTTCATCAAGCATGTTGACAGGCATGCCGCTGCCTTCGCCAGCCGCTTCGTCGCGCAATGCTTGCAGCCAGGCGGGCGGCTGGGTAAAGCGAAAGTAGAGCGCGCTTGCATCGTCCGCATCCGCCTCGACAGCGGGCATCGCGCCGGTTTCTGCGTCGACAATATCGCTGAGCCAGTCGAACTCGCCGCCGCGGGTGGATGGGCTGGCGAATTCGTTCGGGTCTTCGGGCTGGGCATCGTCTTTGCGGTCCAAGCCGGGCAGCGCCACATTCAACAAGTCATCGCTGGCATCGGCTTGGCTCTGCGCTTCGACGAAGTCGGCAAGCTGCTGCGGGTCCTCCAGGCCCCAGGCGCGCGCCCGCTCTGTCGCGGTTTCATCATCGTGATAGGCATCGGCATCGGGGCTGTCCGGCGCTGCTTCAGCCAGCAGGTCTTCACTCAGCCAGTCGACATAGGGGTCGTCTTCATCGTCTTCGCCCAGTTCCGAAGCCCAGCTATCGATCAAGTTGGCATTAAGTTGATTGGGGTCGGTGGTGGCTGCGGCGCTGGTCTCGTCCGGCTCCAGCCAGGATGCGGCTGGCGGCGACATCAGGATTTCGTCGTCCAGTTCCTGCCCCGTTGTGTCCGCTGCTTGATGGACGGCTGCTTCGTCAGCGTCCAGCCAATCTTCAATGGCGGCGGCATCCATAGGCTGGGTATCGCCAGCGTTTTGCAGCAGGCTCTGCAAGCCTTGGTCATCGCCAAAGAGGTCAAATGCGCCATCTTCGTTTTGGTCGATCACCTCGCGCATGGCTGCCGATAGCCAGGGCGCGCCAGCCGCAACGTCCGTTTCGGGGGGCAGCACCCACTCGCGGTCAAAGTCTTCGATATATTCCAGGGAATCATCTTCGTCATCGTCTGCGCCGCGCTGGATTTCACTCATCCAATCGCCACCCTCGTCCGTGGTCTCCAGCTCCGCCAGCAAGCCAGCCAACTCGTCATCCAGGTTTTCGGCTTGGCTATCATCCACCTGGCTTTCTTCCGGGCTCGCCTCCAGCTGTGAGTGCGTGCCGTCAATAACAGCGGGCGCTTCCGTGGGCGGCATTTGCGGCGGGAGGTCATGGACTGTTGCCACCGACTCGCCAATCACCAATTCCGCAAACAAATCGTCAATCTGCGCTGCGGACAAGCTGCCGTCGCTGTCGGCTGCGGGGGCGGGGGAATGCTGCCGGTCGGCGGATTTGGTTTGACTGGCGGACAACTCCTCCAGCATAATCAACGCATCTGGCGGGCGCTCGCCAGTAGCTAGCTGCCGCGCGAGGTAAGGGTCGAGCGCTTCTATGCGCTGCAAGAAAGGCGCGGCGTCGGATGGGCGCTGCTCAGCCAGCCAAAGCTCGGTGAGGATGCGGTTGGCGTCGATGGCATTGGGTAGTTGCTTGAGGGTGTCAGCGGCGGCTTCGGCGGCATCCATGCGCTGCCCCTGCAGCCACAGGGCGCGCGCGCGCAGCAATTGCAAATCCATGCGCTGCGGCTGCTCGCTCAGGGCGTCGTCCAACGTGGCGATTGCCGCGCTCAGCAGGTTGCCGCGGATCTGCTGCTGAGCTATGGCGCTGGCTGTCATCTGCAAGCGATCGACCTGCTGCCCGCGCTGTTCACGATATAGCGCGCGGATCAAATCGGCGGCGGCGGGTTCGCTGGGTCCTTGGTCATAGGCGCGCTCTGCATGCCAGATGGCTCGGTCGCCGTCGCCCAGCTTTGCATACACTTGCGCCAGTTGAAAATGCGTCTGATAATCGCCCGGCTGTGACGCCAGCGCCCGCCGCAAGATATCAGCCGCCGCCTGCCACTCACCCGCGCCAGCCAAGGCGCTGCCGAGCTGTTTATGAGCGCGTAGATTTTTTGGCTGGGACGCGAGGATGTGGCGGGCGTGGGCGATTACTTCGTCGTAGCGGCTGGCGAGCGCCAGAGCATCCAGTTTGTCCTGATAGGCGCGCAGGCTGATCTCCGCCATAGGCTTACCGCTGCTTACATTGAACACTTCTACTGGCAGTATAGCATACTTGCGCCCCTAGCGATACGCGGCGATGCCATCGTCAAACTCGGCTTGGTCGCCATCGCGCAAGGCAAAAAGCGCTTGCAGCAGCGCATACTGCCGGCGATAGAAACGCGCCCGCGCCAGCCCTCCCCCTAGCGCTGGAAAATGCCGACAGACGCGCGCGGCGAATGCCTCTCCATAGCTGGCTAAGAGCGCGCCAAGGTCTTGCGCGGGGTCGCCCAGCCCACAGAACCCCCAATCGATGATGCCGCTGACGCGCCCATCTTGAAACAAGATATTGCCCGCGCCGATATCGCCATGCGCCAGGCAAGGCTGTCCCTGCCACAAGCTATCGTCTGCCAGCGCTCGCTCAAAACCGCGGCGGGTGGCGGCTTGCGCATCGAAACGCATGAAGGGAAATAGCTGCTTGCGGATCGCCGCGTAATAGCGCGCCCAAGCCTCGCGGGGGCTTTCTGTTATGGGCGGCAGCGTCATTTCGCCAGGCGGGCTTGTATGCAGCGCGCGCAAAAAGCCCGCCAGGTCAATCGCCAGCTGCTCGACGGTCTGCGTATCGCCACGCAAAGCAGCGAATCGCTCGCGCAGCAGCGGCTCGCCGGGCAACATGGCATAACCCATGAAAAGCAGTCGCCCGCTTTTTGGATCCCGGGCGGCAAAGCGCGGTTTGGGGATGGGCAGGGGCAGACGCCCTTGCAACTGCGGCAGGATGTCTAGCTCGCGTGTCAGGTCGCTGGCGGCTGCGGCGCTCTTGGGGAAGCGCAATATCCAGCGCTCGTCCAGGCAAAGCACATGGTTGAATTGACCGACGCCTTCAATCAGCCAGGCGCGCTCCCGCGGCAGCCCTGGCTCATGCCGCGCCACCAGAGACAAGCATTCGTCAAGCGCGCGCGTATTCGACATGTTGTTGGGTTCAATGATATGCACGCGAAATGTAACACAGAAGTAAGCCCAAGTAAGTTGTTGGCATGGAATTTGTAGGGGTTTGCCATGATTCTTTGCGCCCTTTGTGTTCTTTGCGTCTTTGTGGTTAAAGTTTCACGACTTACTTGGACTTACTGAGGCATAGAGCGAACTGAGAGTTGGCGCAGGGGCAAGGAGCGGTTCGCCCGAAAATGTGTACCGGCGCGGGCACGGGGACAACCGACTGGAACATCGCGCGTATAGAGTAGGTAGAGAAGTGAACAGGAGTTGCCCATGTCCAAATCACTGCAAGCTGCCGACCGCGAGGCGCGCAAGATCGTGACCAACTGGACGACTGGCGCCGCGCTCACGGGCTGGATCCCTGGCAGCGCCTTCTTCCTCACCGCCGCTGATACTGCCATGATTCACCAGGTATCCAGCGCCTACGAGGTCAACGCCTTCGATATGGACCACCTGATGTCGACGCTTTCGGGCGCGGTGGGCAGCGCGATAGCTGGCGGCGTGATTGCCGAGGCGGCTGGCATGATCCCGCTGGCTGGCTGGGCAATCAAAAGCGCGGCGATGGCTGCCAAAGCCAAAGTCATCGGCGATGTGGTCACCCGCTACTTCCGCGAGCGCTCGGACTTGCCGGATATGCGCGTGCCGATCCCGGTTGAAACTGACGATTAATGTAGCGCGGACACGGCAATTTGTTGCGTCGAGGCGCAGGCTGCGCTAGCATCGTGCCACATTCGCGCGCAATAGAGGAATAAATGGCAAGCATTCGACAGCAAGTCTTAACGCTCTACTTATCTACATCCGCGCTGGACAGCCGCGTTTTGGGCTGGTCGATCTACGATGGAACGGGGGCGCAGGCGCATACCACCGGTGACAGCGACAGCCCACCCTACGAAACGGGCTTGGATGCCCTGCGTGATGGCTGGCGGCTCTTGCAGCTGCCCGTGCTCATCCCGCCTTATCCTGGCGAAGAATACAGCACTTCGTTTATGAAGTATGGTTTTGTCTTTGAGAAACTGGAGGATACAGGCGCATGATTGAGGTACAGCATTTGCTCAATTCACGGCAGATGGCGGAGTTCGTAGCGCGGGGTTTCCTGCGCTTTGAGGAGCTGGTGCCAGCGGAAATCAACGAGGCGGTCATGCGCGATATTGACCGCCAGGCAATCAAAGGCGCGCCGGCCGGGACTCCGCTTTCGCAATGCTATGCCGGCACTGCCATCCGCCGCTTGCTCGACCTGCCCGCGGTGCAAGGCTTGATCCAAAGCCTGGTCGGCGAAGATCCGCTTTTTGACCACGATGCCGTCCATGTGCGCGAGCCCAACGAGGGCAAGGCGCAGGGATTGCACGCCGATTCCATCATCGACCTGCGAACGCATTTTGATATTCAACTGATGTACTTCCCGCACGATGTGCCGCTGGAGATGGGCGGGACGTTGCTGCTGCCAGGCAGCCACTTCCGCCGCGTCAACGAGATGGATGTAGCCGCCTACCAGAATATGCGCGGGCAGATCCCCATGGTCTGCAAGGCGGGTACCCTGCTGGCGCTGCATCATGGCATCTGGCATTGTGGACGCCAAAACAAAACCGACCGCCGCCGCTATATGTTCAAGCTGCGCCTCAACCCGGCTGTGCGCCAGTTGCGCCTGTGGAATACGGGCGACCTCGATGCCAGCTATCGCGCCAGGCGGGAGATTCACGCGGGTTTGGATCGCGATGGCAACGTGCAGGATATTCTCAGCCGCCGCGAGCCCTGGTTTGAAGCCGCGTCGGGGCGGCTGGAGATTGTCAACCGCATCAAGCTGTGGCGCTTTCTGACCGGCGACAGCGACTTTGATGTGCATTACTGGCTGGGCAGGCTGGAGAACAAGCCGGCATGATCCCCTTCCTCGTCCCCTTCCAGCTCTCAGAATGGCAGCGCCGCTAGCTTGTCAACAATATCCACCGTGCGCAGAGAAACGGTGATGACGCGCTCGATGAGCTTGAGGATGTACAGCGGGTCTTCGCTGTAGCCGTTGGGGTCGTGGGTGATGCCGCTGCGTTTGTCGGTCTTGACGCGGTACTGGTCGACGATCCAGTCCAGCGCGCTGCGGTTGCCCAGCCGATACGCGAATGCCCGCTCCGGGATGCCGCGCAGGGTCAAGCTGTCGTTGTATTTGAGAGCGC
>VXNO01000047.1 GCA_009840575.1 Chloroflexota bacterium
TGTATCATAGGGAGCATTTTCATCTCATATCACTTATCGCGCCACCACTACCAAGTATTCAAATGGCAAGCTACAAGCAAAAGAGCAAGATATTGTCGAAATCACTCCTGAACATAAAAAGCTTTGGGGCTTGCAAGTATGACCACCACCATAGAATTCTTTTCTGGCATGGGGCTGATGCGGGCTGGGCTAGAGCGCGTCGGGATTGAAACTGTCTTTGCCAACGATATCGACAAGACCAAAGCCAAGCTATATGTCGACAACTGGGGCGATAAAGAGTTGCGCATCGGTGACATCCGCGACTTGCATGGGGACGATATTCCTACGGCAGACCTGGCTACCGCGTCCTTCCCATGCACAGATATGTCGCTCGCCGGCAAGTATAAAGGGCTGAAGGGCGCGCAATCCGGGTTGATCTTGGACTTTCTGCGCATTCTTGAAGAAATGGGGGAACGCGCGCCGCGAACGCTGATGATAGAAAATGTCATGGGCTTTCTGAAGGCGAATGATGGCAGAGATTGGCAGACGGTTGTAAGCGGCATGCGTAAACTCTGCTACGAAACGGAACATATCGTTGTTAATGCCAAGGCATTTGTTCCACAGAGCCGCGCAAGGGTGTTTCTATTCGGCAATAAAGCGTCATTCTCATTGCCAGAACCACCAATGGCGCGCAACGATGTGCGCCTGGCCGATGTAGCGGAAGCGGAAGGGGATTGGTGGTCACGCGAACGAGTTTCAGCATTTGTCGACACGCTCTCTCCGTTACAATTTCAGCGCGTTTCCAACTACAGAAGCCGCATGTGGACCGCGTACTTCGGCGCGTTTCGACGCACTCGAGGCGGTCGAGCCGTCTGGGAAGTGCGGGCTGATCAAATTGCGGGGACCTTGCGTACAACACGCGGCGGCTCAGCCAAGCAGGCAATCTTGCGCGCGGGATGCGGGGAGTTGTCCATTCGCTGGATGAATGTGAAGGAATACGCCCGGCTGCAAGGCGCGGAGCATTTACGTTATGATACCGTAACTCCTTATCAGGCTATGTTCGCTCTTGGAGACGCTGTCTGTGTCCCGGTTATTGAATGGCTGGCTGTTCATTGCCTATTGCCAATTATGAATGAATCAAAATGACCAGGCAAAAAGAACCGCCAGAAGTTACAGTCTTGTATCAAGGCGTTACCAATGCGCTGAATGCGGACTATGGAGATGGACAGCGCGTAGGGGATTGCCAACATGGGGTATATTTGTTCTACGATTACGATGGCGAACCTATTTATGTTGGGCAATCTCGTGAGAGTTTGCGTGGCCGCATCCGCAGACACTTAACCAACCAGCGAACAGACGCTGTTGCGATGAGTGTGCTAGACCCGTTTGAAGTTGCCGAAATTGAGATGTGGCCCTTTTGGGATTTAAGCAGGACAGATGCTCGCGAAATATTGAATCGCGCGGAGTATACTATCTATCAGAAAGCGCTTAAGGGATCGAAGTTTTCGGTTATTCTGAACGAGAAAGAAATCAAAGCCGCAGAAGAAATTGAGTTGCCAAAATCTATTCGCGTACCCGTATTGTCAACTTCCCTGAGAAAATTGCGTGAACACCCGGATATACGCCTGGCGCGCCGGACAAGAACAATCGCTAATTTAGCGCGTGTAATAAGCGAACGGAGCGTTCGACCAGGAATAAGGCGGACGCTATGGGCACAGTCCCGCAGGCTTGAATACCTTGCCCGAACTAGGCTCGAAGAATTTGAGCGCGAAGACGAAACATGACCCTCCGCAACCCTACCCTCACGCGCGTCATCTTCCTGCTGTTGCCCATCGGCATATCGCTGGCGGTGGCGGCGGCGCTGGTCATCGCCGTCGGGCGCGACCCGCTGGATGTCGTGGACGCGCTTTGGCAGGGCGCATTCAAAGACAGTCGCAAGCTGGGCGGCGTCTTCAACTTTTGGATCCCGCTCAGTCTGGTGAGCATCGGGCTGGTGGTGACTTTTCGCGCGGGTTTATGGAATATCGGCGTGGAAGGGCAGATGATGATGGGCGCGCTTTTTGCCAGTTGGGGCGCGCAGTACATCCTGCTGGACGAGAGCCTGGCGGCGCTTTTGCATATCCTGCTGCTGTGCCTGGCGGCGCTGGGCGGCATGGTTTGGGCTTGGCTGGTGGGCGCGTTGAAGATCCGCCTGGGCGTCAACGAGATCTTCGGCGGGGTGGCGTTGAACGCGCTGGTCAATGTCATCTCAATTTATCTCATTTCTGGTCCTTGGCAGCCGCGCATCGGCGGCTCGGCGCAGGGCACGGAGCCATTCCCCAAGCCAGCGCTGCTGCCAGAATACGCGCCGACTTTCCCGGTCAATATCTTCATGGTTGCGCTGGTGATGGTAGCATTTGTCATCATCTACGCTTTGCTCAACCGCACGCGCTGGGGGCTGAACCTGAAGGCGGTGGGCAAAAACATGCGCTCGGCGCAGTTGCTGGGCGTGGCGACAGAGCGCACTTCCATGAGCGCATTTCTGGTTTGCGGGGCGCTGGCGGGGGTGGCGGGCAGCTATCGCGTGCTCTTCACCTTTGACAACCTGCGTCCGCTGGCTTCGGGCGGCATCGGCTTTTTGGGGCTGCTGGTGGTGCTGCTGTTGAGCATCCGCCTGCTATGGGTGCCGCTGGTCGCTTTTGCATTCGCGGCGATACTGACAGGCAGCACGCGCTTGCAGATCGCGCCATCGCTCAAGCTGGATTCATCGCTGGCGGGCGTGATGCAAGGCATGCTGGTCTTGTTTGTGATCCTGTTTCAGGGCGTTCGGGAGGTACTCTTTCCGGTACAGAACCCCACCCCCAGCTCCTCCCCGACGAGTCAGGGAGGGGAGTCACAAACGCAGCAAGTCAGCTTCTCGCAGGGGGACGGGGACAATATAGAAGCGGAGAAAAGGTAATTGCCTATGTTCTTGGCGCAATACACAAAGCGGACATCCGCGCAGGCTGCGCTTCCCCCCGAAGCATCGGAGGGACTGAGGGGGGTAGACAGCCGTCTCTGTGCCTCTGTGGTGAATCAACCGAGATGAACCCCGAATTCCTCAACACGTTGGGCAGCATCGTTGGCACCGCCACGCCACTGGTCATCGCCAGCCTGGGCGAGACGGTGACCGAGCGCGCCGGAGTGGTCAATCTGTCGCTGGATGGCAGCTTGACGCTAGCGGCTGTCTTGGGCTTTGCGGCGGCTTGGACGGCGCAAGAAGCCGGTGTGCTGGATGTGCCGGGGCAGATTGCGCTGGGCATCGCGGTGGCTATGCTGGTGGGCGCGTTGATTGCGCTGCTAATCGCTTTTTCCAGCATCAAGCTGCGCCGCGACCAGGTGGCGGTCGGCTTTGTGCTGACGCTGCTGGCGGCGGACCTGGCGCGCTTTCTGGGCGCAAATTTCACGCGCATCCCTGGACCGCAAATCACGCGCTACGCCATCCCGGTCTTGTCCGACCTGCCCATCATCGGGACCATCCTCTTTCGCCAGAATCTGCTGGTGTATGCCAGCTATGTGCTGATGTTCGCAATATGGTATTGGCTCTTTCGCACTGGCGGCGGCTTGACCCTGCGCGCAATCGGTGAACGCCCCGAAGCGGCTTATGCTCGTGGCGCGCGCGTGCAGCGACTGCGCTATTGGTATACGGCGCTGGGTGGCGCATTGGTCGGTTTGGCGGGCGCGGCTTATTCACTGAATGTCAAACCGGGCTGGAGCAGTCCGCCGGCTATGCAGGGCGATGGCTGGATCGCGCTGGCAATCGTCATCTTCGGCGGCTGGCATCCTTTTCGCGTTGTGCTGGGCGCGTATTTATTCGCGGCGTTGCGCGCAGTTTCCAGCAATATCCAGACCAACGGGCTCTTCCTCTTCGGACAAGAGATTAGCTTTCCCTTCGTGTTGCTGAATACCCTGCCCTGGCTGCTGATGATCGTTACCTTGCTGGTGGTGAGCGGCGGGCTGACCGAGCGCCTGCTGCAATATATGCCGCGCGCGGTGCAGCGGCGTCTGCGCGCATTTTTGCGCTCCGACCCGCCCAAAGCGCTGGGCACGCGGTTTGAGTTGGAGTGAAAGTCAGCTAGCGAGCCGTGGGCAAAAAATCCAAAAGCAAGCGGCGCATCCGCCCGCTGGCGCTGTGCATCTTTCGGCGCGGCGAGAAAATCCTGGTGGCGCGCGGCTACGACAAATCCAGCGGCGAAACCTTTTACCGTCCTATCGGCGGCAAGATCGAATTCGGCGAACCCGCCCGCCAGACAGTCATCCGCGAAGTGATGGAAGAGCTGGGCGCGCAAGTTACCGACACCCGCTACCTGGGCGCGCTGGAGAATATCTTTGTTTATGAAGGCAAGCCCGGGCATGAAATCATGCTGATCTTTGACGGACGTTTTCAAGACGAGTCGCTGAACCGTGATGACGTCCTTCTCATCGGCAAGGACGATGGCGAAGTGCTATACGAAGCCAGTTGGCAGCACTTGGATGATTTTCGCACAGGAGAGTTGCCGCCGCTGTACCCGACCGGGCTGCTGGAATTGATTGATTCCTGCGCCTAGACTGCAATAGCCGCCGCCCAACTTTTTGCCAGCGAATCATTGTTATAATGCAGGTTGGCGTCAGTCGCTGAATCGAGACTTATGGATATTCGCCTGCCAATTCCGGCTGCCTTGCGACAACGGGTTCAATACGAATCGCATTTGTGGGCGCATATTGTTTCGCTCATCATCAGCCCGCCGCTGGTGTGGACGGTGTGGGCGCTGGCGGTGACTGTGCCGCCAGCCGATGACCGAGGCGCGGCTTTGCTCTTCGCTGGGCTTTACGCGCTTTCGGTGTGTATCTTGCCGATGTGCTTCGTTGCCTATATGGTGCGCATCGGCAAGATCGGCGACATGCACATGCGCCACAGCCGCGAGCGCTATATCCCCTACTCTATCGCCATCGTAGCTGGTTCGCTCAATTTGTTGCTCGCGCTGCGCTTTGGAGCCAGCCCGGTGATTGTGCTGCTTACTTTGGTCAGCATCATTGAGTTGTCGATCATCCTGCTAGGCACATTTTTCAGCCACATCAGCCTGCATGCCATGGCGACGACCAGCATCGTCTCCGCCACAGCCATTGTCTACGGAGTTGGCGCGGCTTTTGCTTATCTGCCGCTGCTGCTGCTGGTTGTGCTGGCGCGGCTGGTGCTGAAACGGCACAACCAGCAGCAGGTCATGCAAGGCACTTTGATAGGTTTGCTGACGCCCCTGACGGTTATGGCGATGCTTGGACTGCTGGTCTGACACCTCTCAATCCCCCCGACGAGTCAGAGGGAAGCAAGCTTTGATACCCTCCCTATCTTGTCGGGGGCATTCCTCAGGGATTCCAGACGCGCGTAGTTTTATCCCAGGACCAGGACAAGACGCGCGTGCCATCGCTATTCCAAACCGCGCCGCGCACCAGGTTGTCATGCCGGAAGCGTTGCGCCGCCTCGTCCTGCCATAAATAGACATAAATGTGCGACCAGGAAAGCACAGCGCTCTCGTCCGCATTCCAGCGCGCGCCGATCACCCAGTCCTCATGCCGCATCACCTGCTGGGTGCGCCCGGTTTCCGCCGCCCAGATATGCACCGTGTCATCGCCCGCCCAAGACATGACCCGCGACTCATCGCGCGACCAGATCGCCCGCTGGACGAAGCTGCTGTGCCGCACACCGCTGACCCGCCCACGCCCGATAGAGACGCCATCCGACTCGTAGAGGTTGACCAGCCCGTCGCTGAACCAAGCCAGCACGCGAGAATCATCAGCATTCCAAGCCAGCCCGCCCAGCAAGCCGCGATGAGGCGGCCGCGCCTGGCTCGCTTCGCCCGTGCCCAGATGCCAGCTGTAGACATCGCCCGTCTCTGACCAGGCGCGCACCCGGTCTTCGTTCTCGTTCCAGGACCCACCACTGATTGCCGCTTCGACTGCGAAATCCGCGTGAATCCCGCCATCCGCCAGCGAGAGCAGCGCGCCTTCCCCCACATCGGTGAAGATCAGCGCCTGCGTCCGCGCCCGATTGACTTGCAGGGCAACAGGCTTGCCCACAAGCTGCCAGCTATGCAGCGCCGCGCCAGTTGCGGCATCGTGCAAACGTACCAAGCCGCTTTCATCCGCCGACAAAATTGTGTCCGCGCCCAGCCATTCAGCATGCGTGAGCGGGTTATCACTATGCTCGATTGTCCGCAGCAGCGCGCCATCTTCGACAGACCAAATCTGTAGCAAACCGGCTTCGCTAGCGGTGAGGATCTGACTGTCACCCTTATTCCAAGCCGCGCTGACGACGCCAGCATCATGCAGCAGCAGCAGGTCAGCCTGGCGGTCTTGGGCAACCGTGGTCATGGCGAGGAGGGCAAGCGCAAGCACAACAAACAATCGGCGCATGAGTAGCAAGTCCTGTTCCATTGGTAGTCACGCCCAGCTTAACATAAAATGCTTACGAACTGATAAATAGCATTCACGATAGAGGCGCGCAGAAGTAAGCGCAAGTAAGTCTTGCGACTACAGCCCCCATCCCCCGGCCC
>VXNO01000095.1 GCA_009840575.1 Chloroflexota bacterium
CCCATATAGAGGGAAGGGGGGCTAGCGACCTGCGAGCCCGCAAATTGCGACGGGAGCCCCTCCCTCATTTTGGGGGAGGGGTATGGGGTGGGGGCAAAAGGCGGGCGCAATGCAACTGCTAAAGAGCTACATCCTGCCTAGAATTGCCCAGTGGGCGGTGGTCATCTTCGTCGGCGTGACAGCCGTCTTCCTGATTCCGCGCCTCTCGCCGGTCAACCCCGTTGATGACATGATTGGTCGTATGACGGCATTCCAGACCATCGACCCCGAAGCGGTCGTCGCTATGCGCGAGACCATGAACGACCTCTTTGGCTTGGAAGGTAGCCTGCTGGAACAATACATCAATTTCTGGAGCCGCCTCTTGCAGGGTGATCTTGGTCCGTCTTTTCAAAACTTCCCCACGCCGGTAACAGACTTCATCCGCGCGGGCTTGCCCTGGACTGTCGGCTTGCTGACAACCACAACGATACTTTCATGGCTGCTTGGCATCTTCGTCGGTTCGCTGGTTGCCTACAACCAACATCGGACTTGGGCGCAGGCGCTGGAGCGGGTTGTCATCGTGATTTATCCCACGCCCTATTTGATTATTGCTTTGCTGCTATTGGTTATCTTTGCCTTTTATTGGCCCATATTCCCGATGACGGGCGGCGCGCAGGGGTCGCCGGCGCTGACTTGGGACTACATCAGCAGCATCTTTCGCTTTGGGTTCTTGCCGGCGCTTTCGATCATCATCGGCGGCTTTGCCTTTCGTTTCATCATGGCGAAGGCGCTTTCCACCTCCGAGATCGCCAGCGACTATGTGCAATATGCGGAGCTGGCGGCGGTGCCCAAGCGGCGCATCGTCATGTCTTATGTGATTCGCAATACGATGCTGCCGCATGTCAATGACCTGGCGCTTTCGCTGGGCGCGATGTTCGAAGGCGCGCTGATTGTGGAAGTCATGTTCGGCTATCCGGGCTTGGGCTCGAAGCTCTTCACCGCCATCAGCAATGCCGATTACAACATCATCATGGGCATCGTTTTGCTTTCTATCGTAGGCATCGCGACTGGTTCGCTGATTGTCGACCTGCTCTACCCCGTCTTTGACCCGCGTGTCCGCTTGCGATAAGGGAAGTCGCCATGCTAGCCACAATCCGCGATCTCTTCCGCTATAGCCTGTCCTTTCGCTTCGGCTCGCTGATTTTGCTATTCGTCGCCGTGCTGGTGGTCATCTCCTTCTTCGCGCCTTATCCGCCGGAGAAGCGTCGCACCGTGCCAAGAAAAATGCGCGGCAAGCCACCTTCCGCCGAGTATGTGCTAGGCACGACCACGCTCGGGCAAGATGTCTTTTGGATGACGGTCACGGGCATCCGCAATACCTTGCTGATCGCTTGCATCGCGGTCTTCATCGGGCGCGGCATCGGCGTCATGCTGGGCATGATTTCCGGCTACCTGGGCGGCACGACTGACCGCGTCATCCAGTCCATCGTGGAAAGCGTCATCGTCATCCCGCGATTACCCCTGCTCATTCTTATAGCCGTCATCTTGAAAGGCGGCTTGACCTTCGTGAGTTTGGGCGTGCTCATCGGCTTGCTGGATTGGGCATACCCTTCCAAACGGTATCGCGCGCAAGTCTTGAGCCTGCGCGAGCGTGACTTCACGCATACCGCCATCTTCAGCGGCATGAGCACGCGCAAGATCGTCCTGCAAGAGCACCTGCCTTTCATCGTGCCTTTCCTGCTGGCGGATATCGTCAGCGGCTTCGTCTTCTCTATCGGTATTGAGGTTACGCTTTCTTACCTGGGCTTGAACGACCTCAATAGTTTGAGCCTGGGTACGATGTTCTTTTGGGCAAACGAATGGAATTCGATATTCGCCGGCAAACCCTGGGTGATGGTCGCGCCCGTCGTCTCGGTCATCATCGTGGCGGTTGGCTTCTACCTCGTCTCTATCGGCATCAGCGAATACCTCGACCCGCGCAAACGGCTCCTGCGCTTGCAGACGCATGTGGCCGCTGACGAAGACGAGGACGACGACAGCCATGCCGACCCGCGCAAGAAGAAGGACAAGTGATGGGCACGATAATCGAAACCAACAACCTGCGCGCCTATTACATCACCAATGCTTACGGCGTCGAGCGCACGGTCAAGGCAGTCGATGATATCACCTTGCGCATCCAGGAGGGCGAGGTCTATGGCATCGCCGGCGAGAGCGGCTGCGGCAAATCCACCCTGCTGCGCGTCTTGCTGAATGCCTATGACCCGCCACTGACGGTCGTGGATGGCGAGGTCGTCTATCATCTGGATGGCGAACAGATAAATGCCGCCGACATGAGCGAAGAGCAGAAGCGCGACCTGCGCTGGCGGACGATTTCGTATATTCCGCAAGGCTCCATGCATGTGCTGAACCCGGTGCGGCGCATCCGCGATTCCTTTCACGATTTCATCAGCGCCCACCGCGATGTCAACAAGTCGGAATCCTTTGCGATGACGGCGGATTACCTGCGTGAGCTGGGCTTGCCGGAGAAGGTGATGGCGTCATACCCGCATCAGCTTTCCGGCGGCATGCGCCAACGAGTTACGATTGCGCTGGCGACGATCTTGTGGCCCAAACTGATCTTCGCCGATGAGCCGACCACCGCGCTGGATGTCGTCGTGCAACGTGGCGTCATCCAGATGCTCAAGGATGTGCAGCAAAATGAAGGCAGCACCCTGGTATTAATCACCCACGATATCGGCGTGCACGCCAACCTGGCTGACCGTATCGCCATCCTCTACGCCGGCAAATTGGTCGAAGAAGCTGCCACCCAGACGATATTGGAAAGCCCGCGCCACCCCTACACGCGCTTTTTGATCGAATCGCTGCCCAGCCTGGATTCGCGCGAAGAACGGCTGAGCATCCCCGGCCGGCCGCCGGCGCTGGACCGCCCGCCCAGCGGCTGCCGCTTCCATGAGCGCTGCCCGCTAGCAATGGACATCTGCAAGACGATTGAACCAGCCTTGATCGAAATCGCGCCCAGGCACTTCACCGCTTGCCATGTCGTTGAAGAGGAATTGAGCCATGCCAGAGTCGTCTAATCGGTCTAGCTCGCCGCCAGCAGCCCACCCCGAATCGTCGGCGGGGGCAAGCGGGGCATTATTACAGATTGAAAACCTGAGCAAGGTTTTTCACATTCGGCAAGGCTTCTCGACGCAAGAGTTCCACGCGGTGGATAAGGCCTCTATCGTCATCGACTCCGACAAACCCGAGATATTCGCGGTCGTGGGCGAGAGTGGCAGCGGCAAAACCACCCTGGCGAAAATGGTGCTGGGCATGGAATCGGCTTCGGAAGGCGTCCTGCGCTATAAAAATCGCGTCATCAACGACATCAGCAAAAAGGAAATGCAGACCTGGTTCTACCGCGAAGTCCAGCCGGTCTTCCAGGACCCTTTTGCCGCCTTCAGCCCGCTCAAGCGCATTGATGGCTACCTCTATGAAACAGCCGCCAACTACAACATGGCGGACAAAAAAGCAGCGCCGCGCTATATCAATGAAGTGCTCAGCGAAGTCGGCTTGACCTTGGCGGAGATCGCCGGGCGCTACCCCAACGAGCTATCGGGCGGGCAGGCACAGCGCGTCGCCATCGCCCGCGCCCTCATCACCAAGCCATCGCTGATCGTCGCCGATGAGCCGGTCTCCATGCTGGATGCTTCGCTGCGCATGTCGATCGTCAATATGTTCCGCAAGCTGAAAGAACACAGCGAGGTCAGCGTCATTTACATCACCCACGATCTGGCCACCGCCTATTATGCCGGCGACCGCATCGCCGTCATGCTGCGCGGCTGGATTGTCGAAATGGGCCCGACAGAACAAGTATTGGGCAACCCGCTGCACCCGTATACGCAGAACTTAAAAATGTCTATCCCCAGCATCCGCAGCAGCGACGCCTGGAACGAGCGAATCGACCTGGCTGTTATCGAGACGGACGAATATACGCGCACTGGCTGCAAGTTCGCGGGACGCTGTCCAGCCGTGATGGATATCTGCCACGACAACATCCCCCCTACCGTCCAGCATCAGGGGCGCAGCGTGAAGTGCTTCCTCTATGCAGGTGATGGCGCGCCCACGAGCCAGCAAGTTCCCACACCGGCGCTGGGTTGAGGGGCGGACTTATCCAGAGGCGGGGCGATGACTCGCCCGCGAACAGGTCTCGCTGGCAGCGCGGCGCTATACGAATCTCTGCACAGGCGACCGCATCATCCTGTGGCGAGGCAGCTCGCGCGCCACAACCGCGGCTCGCGGTCTGTGCCTGTGCTGCCAGCCAGTTTGTTCTGCGCCTTGTTGGTCTTCGCCGCCGCCGCCCACAGCTACACGGCTCTAAGCGCGGGCTTCGTTTTTTCGCTGCCGCTGTGGCTGATGCTTCTACATGCCTGCCCCTGCCTGATATGGATAACAAGGATCGTGACGCTGCTGGCGCGGCAATCGCGGGCGGGAACGTTGGACGAGCTGACCATCATCCCGGCGGGGCGGGCTTTCCTATTCGCAATCGCCTGCCAGGTCGTGCTGAGCGAGGGCGATGCGGCCTGGTGGCTGCGTCTGCTGAGGCGCTGGCTGGCCCGCTTGGCGGGCTTGCTGATGCTGATGGGCTTGTTCATCGCGCTGGCTGGCTTGGAGCAGGTCTACTGGCGGGATTTATGCTGGCTGCTGCTGGATGGGCTGCTGCTGACGCTGGCAATCCTGCATGAGGGGCAGCAATCGGCGCTGTTGGCTTGCGCGCTGGGCATCGTCTTTGGCATGCGTCCGCCGGGAGCGCTGGATCGGGCGAGCGCCGCCTGCGCCGTGTTCGCTCTGCTGCAAGCGCTTTCCTATGCAATAGCGATTGCTGGCTCTGTCCTGCCGGGCGCGCCGCGCTTGTGGCTGGTCTGCGGGCTATTCCTGCTGCTGCGCGAGCTTGCCATAGGGTTGATGTGGCGGGAGGTCATGCGTGACGCGTAGTCCATTGCGGATTTTAGGAGTTGATATGTACACCTGCGGCGGGTTCTGCGGGTACAATCTCGTAGCATGGCGCAGAGGAGATGAGTTCTACGATGAGCGCGCTGTTTGATGAATGCCAGTTGCGATGCTTGGCTGCTTTATTGGATACTTTGATCCCGCCGGATGACTTCCCGGGTGCCTGGGATGCTGGTGTTGGCGATTATTTGCAGCGCCAGTTACAGGGTGACCTCGCCGATTTGGGCTCCAGCTATCATGATTTCTTGCGTTGCCTGGATGCCGCAGCGCGTCACCTGCACAAGCGCGATTTTGCCGACCTGGCTCTCGACGCGCGCAGCGAATTGCTGCACAAAGTCGAGAATCATCAGATTACAGCAAGCTGGATGCTTGAGCCGGGCAAGTTCTTCCCGAAGATCGTCGAACATTGCGGCGAAGGCTATTACAGCGACCCCGGCAATGGCGGCAATCGCGAGGGCATCGCCTGGCAGATGATCGGCTTTGAGGTGCGCGGATGAGCGACTATGACGCGATTGTGGTGGGCTCGGGCGCTGGGGGTGGCGTGGCTGCTGCTGTGCTGGCTGAGGCGGGCAAATCGGTGTTGCTGCTGGAGCGCGGGCGAGCGCTGAGCTTTGAGCAGGTCGGGCGCGACCACCTGCGCAACCAGCGGCTGGCGGTTTATGGGCACAATGCCGGACCCGATATCGAAGGCAATCCCCGCACGCTTGATCCTGCTTCATTCCCTATCCCCGTGGGCAAGCAGCAAGGCGCGCAGCGAATCTTGCGCCCGCACGAGCCAGGTTACCAGAACAATGCCGCTTGTGTTGGCAGCGGCACGCGCGTCTATGCCGGGCAAGCCTGGCGATTTATGCCGCAAGACTTCCGCATGGCCAGCGAGTATGGCGTGCCCGAGGGCAGCTCCCTGGCGGATTGGCCCATCAGTTATGCAGACCTGTTGCCTTATTACGAGCGCGTTGAATGGGAGGTTGGCGTGTCTGGCGACCACAGCAGCATGACCCACCTGCCCGCTTACGACATGCCCTATCCTATGCCGGCTTTGCCGCTGCCGCAGAAATCTAAAGTGCATCAGAGCGGCTTGGCTGCGCTGGGCTGGCAGAGCCTGCGCGTGCCGCGGCTCATCAATTCAGTTGGCTATAACGGTCGTCCCGCTTGCATCAATTGCCAGCACTGCGTCGGTTTCGCCTGCCCGGTAGATGCCAAGAATGGCAGCCACAACACCACCATCCCCCGCGCTTTGCAGAGCGGCAATTGCAGCTTGCGCAGCGAAGTCATGGTCGAGCGGCTGATGTGCAGCGGCGGCGGCACGGTTACTGGCGTTCATATCATCAACGAGCTTGGCTTGCGCGAAAGCATACGAGCCGATGTCGTCTTGCTCAGCTGTGGCGCGGTGGAGACAGCGCGACTGCTGTTGAACTCGGCGACAGCGCAAGAGCCAAGCGGCATTGGCAATCAAAGCGACCAGGTCGGACGGCATCTGCAGGGGCATTATTATCCTGGCGCGGTGGGGATTTTTCCGGAAAAGATGTATGACGGACTTGGGCCGGGCTGCTCGGTAGCCACTTGCGAATTCAATCATGGCAACGCGGGGCTCATCGGCGGCGGCATGTTGACGGACGAAGATATCGTGACGCCAATTACCTTCTGGAAGCGCGATTATCCGCCCGATGCGCCGCGCTGGGGGCTGGCGGCCAAACAATTCATGCGCGAGAATTTCTGCCGTATCAATGACATCAAAGGCCCCGTGCAGGAGATCCCCAATCCAGACGCGCGCGTGCAGGTCAATCCAGCTGTGCGCGACCGCTATGGCATCCCGGTCGCGCACCTGTCTGGGACGAGCCACCCTGAGACCGTGCGCACAGCGACTTTCATGCGCGAGCGGGCGATCGAGTGGCTGCGGGCATCGGGCGCGGTAAAAGTGTGGGGGCAGCAGCCGCGGCAATACCTATCGGGCGGGCAGCACCAGGCGGGCACCTGCCGTATGGGCGAAGACCCGGCGCATTCGGTTGTGGATAGCTTCTGCCGCGTGCACAGCCACAGCAACCTGTTCATCGCCGACGCATCGCCACATGTAAGCAATGGCGGCTTCAACCCAGTCGAGACGATTATGGCGCTGGCTTGGCGCACAACTGAAAATATCGTTGCCAGTTGGTGAGGAGAACAAAGATGAAGTGTGATATCAGCCCCGCGCAGGTGGACGAGTATCAAGAAAATGGCTTCGTCGTAATCAACGACTTTTTGCATGCCGATGAACTGGAGACCTGGCGGGCTTGCGTCGACGAGGCGGTGGAAAACCGCGGGAAGCGCAAACTTGCTGATGGCAGCATGTTGGAGAAAGACGACTATTATTCGCGCGTCTTCGCCCAGCGCATCAACCTGTGGACAGACCACGTCGGCATGCGCGAGCTGATGCTGGACGAGCGGCTGGGCAGCATGGCGGCGCAACTGGCTGATGTGGACGGCATACGGATATGGCACGACCAGGCGCTCATCAAACCAGCCTGGGGCAACCCGACCGCCTGGCACCTCGACAATCCCTATTGGTCATTCTATTCCCGCGCTGCCATTAGCATCTGGGTGGCGCTGGATGATGTAACGCGCGACAACGGCTGCCTCTATTTCTTGCCTGGCACGCACAAAACCGCAACCTATGACAACGTCGGCATCGGCAGCAATATCAGCGACCTCTTCAACGCCTATCCTCAGTGGCGAGGGATGAGCGCGGTGGCCGTCGAGATGCCAGCCGGTAGCTGCTCATTTCACAATGGATTGGTAGCGCATGGGGCTGCCGCCAATATGACGCCTTATGCGCGCCGCGCCATAACCTGCGCCTACATGCCCGATGGCAGCGCCTTCAATGGCCAGCGCAATATCTTGTCACAAGAGCAAGTCGAGAGCTACCAAATCGGCGATGTGCTGGACGATGAACTGCAAAATCCGCTGATATATCACCGCAACAAGCCTTAGCAGCTTGCCAAATGAGTAACTGAACGTTACGCAGAAGTAATCACAAAACGTACAAACATTTACATGACTTGCTTGGTTCTACTGAAGTCAGTCTCGGAATGGCACTGTGCCTGTTTCGTCCAGCGAGTATGCCCAGCGATTGATGATTGTCGGACCGGCCAGGAACTCGTCGCCCAGCGCAGCCAACTCCCGTTGCAGGAGCTTTTCTAGCTCGGCTTGCAGCTCGGCGAATTGTGGCTGGTCTACCAGATTAGACAGTTGGAAGGGATCTTTTTCATTGTCGAATAGCAGCCAGGCAGCTTCCAAAGTGCGACAGTAGGTGTAGCGCGCTGTGCGGATGCCACGATATTCACGACCACCAAGAGCCCGCGTCCATTCACCAAAGGGGTGAAAGCAAGCCAAGAGAGCGCAGTCGCTTTGCTTTGGCTCGCCCGAAAGCGGCGGCGAATAATCCGAGCCTTCGACTGTAGCGGGGATAGGTAGATCACAGACACCTAGCAGCGTCGGCATGATGTCGTGGGCGTTCAAAAAGGCGCTGGCTGCCCGCGGCTGCCGACCATATTTGGCTGGATAACGCAGCAAAAAAGGCACGCGTATCGATTCCTCGTAGGGCTTTTGCTTGCGTTCCAAGCCTTGAGAGCCCAGCATATCGCCATGATCCGAGGCGAATACCAGCACGGTGTCATCAGCCAGCCCGCATTTCTCAAGTGTCCGCACAATGTCGCCGACACTTTGGTCGATGGCGCTGCAATGGGCGTAATAGCCAGCCAGCCAGCGCCTTGCGCGCGCCGCTATTTCCGCGGGCACATTGGGTCGCAGCTCAACCGCGGCGGCAGCATACATTTCGCGGAATTGCTCTGGCGCTGTTTGATAGGGATTGTGTGGCGGCCCCCAGCTGAGCACGAGCAGAAATGGCTGCCGCTCCCGGGACTGCGACTTGATGAAAGCTTGCGCATCGGCCGTCTGCGCGAAGACATCGTAGCCATCCCAATAGCGCTTCCTGTCGTCATCGCCGGCATAATAAGCGGAGCGATTGTAGTCATGGCTGCATTCCAGCGCCTTGAAATAGTCAAAGCCCAGTCTGCGCTCAGGCGGGATGTAGCTACTGCGACCGCGCCCGTCTACATGCCACTTGCCGATGTAGGCGGTGCTGTAGTCTGCCTGTTTGAAGGCATCGCCCAAGCCAACCGGATCGCTGCTGATGGGCACATCATTGACGACCACGCCATGCGTCAAGGGATATTGCCCGGTCAGAAAGCTGGCTCGCCAAGGGCAGCAGACCGAATAGCCGGAAATGGCATTGGGGTAGTTGATGCTCTCGTCCGCCAGCCGGTCGATATTGGGCGTCTGCACCTGTGTATTGCCAGCATAGCCTAGCGCCTGCAAGCGCCACTGGTCGGTCAAAAGAAAGACGACATTGGGCTTGGTCATGTTTCGCGCTTTTCGGTTGCTAGCCAGTGATGGGCAGGCGCATGATGTCGCCGGTAATTTCAACATGTTCAGCGGGCACCCAGCCGAAGAAGACCTCGAGCCAACTGCCATCGGCATTGCGCCCCTGTGCGATTAGCGCCTCGTCACGCCCGAATACGCCGCTGAAGTCGAGCGCGCTGCTGGGTCCCACCCGCGCCAGCATGCCCACAGTTGCTGTTATCTCGATGCTATGCGGGTCGACGAGCCCGGGCTCGGTTGCAAATACTAGCGGGAAGGTGTAAGGTCTTTCGCCAAAGTGGCTATAGAGCAACAGCAGCGAGGAATCCGCTTGGTTGATCAAGGCCCTTACAGCGATTTTGGCTTTATCACCCGGCGCAAACTTGTACGCCGTAATACCCTCATTTTCATAGATGATGCCCAACTCTCCCGCTACAGCAAAATCCCACGGATGGAGTTGGCAGTTGACTTCCTGGTCGCCCTGGCAGTGGATACCAACGATGATTTCGACAGATTCTTGGCCGGGTTGGGCAGATATCGGCTTGGCATCGTCTAGCGGACGGGTGAAGTCGATTACGCGCATGTCCATGCCGCCAAGCGCCTCGCTGCCGCTCAGCGGGATCGGGTATCTGAAGCTGCCCCAGCCGCCATCATGCGCGAACAAGGGCGCTGCCGACATGAACAGCAGCGCAAACAGGCTGATTAAGGTTTTCATTTGTAGCCTCTCTTGTCAATGTAAGCCACGAATATCTACACGGGTAAACCGCACTAACCCCAAAAGGCATCCCACTCTTTACGGAAAGCCGCCAAGCCTTCGTCGACATTAAATGCCCGTCTGCCCAGCGTCGCGGCGGTGATATCGGTTTTGGCGCGCGTCCGATAAGGGATGCCAATATGCAGCGCTTCCTCCAGCACGGCTTCGGGCGTGAGCGTGGGATAGATGAGCGAGCGGTCGGCGTCAAAAGCATCGGCGATTTTGTATGCCAGCTCCATGCGCCCGATCCATTCGCTGCCAAAGCAATGGAAGATGCCGCGCTCATCATGCGCCGCCAGCCGCAGCAGCATATCCGCGCAATCGGAAGCCAGCGTTGGGTTGGCTTCGTCATTAACTTTGGGACCCGTCCAGACCGCCGCCGGCAAGCCCGCCGCCAGCCGATAAGTAACATAGACCGAAAAGTCGAAGCCCAACCCGTTGTCCTTGCGCTGCAGGGACTGCGCCGCGTAATTCAGCCCATAGATGCCCGCCAGCCGCGCCACGGCAACGTCCAGCCCATCCATGCCCAGCAGGTCGCGCTCCGCCACAACTTTCATCACGCCATAGAAATTGACCGGGTTGGGCGGAGAAGTCTCATCCACGACCCCGGCGCGGCCATCAAAGACCCAGTCGGAGGAAATGAAAACCAGGCGCGCGCCAGCTTCCCGGCAAGCCTCGCCCAGTACGCGACTGCCATCAACCATCATCGACCAGCACCATTCACGGCGGTCGTACATCAAACGATGATCGAGGATAGCCGCGGCATGGATCACCGCATCGGGTTCGTGCCGCAAGATCGACCGGCGGATTGCCTCATGGTCGGACAAATCCAGCGGATCCAACGTATAGTCGACCTCCCATTCCGGCTGGGGACCAAATTGGGAAGCGACGACCTCATAACCGCGTTGTCGCGCCAGGCGAATCACATTGCTGCCGACCAACCCTGTGCCGCCGGTTACATACAATTTCATATCTCACCTCAGTTTCTCCGCAAGCGCGCATTGAGCTTGGCGATGCGCTCCGCCATTTCCGCATAAGCCGCGCGCAGGTCTGCCAGGCTGGCTGTGCCGGTCTGCGCCGCTTCAATGACCACCGCTTCCGCCTGGGCATATTCCGCGCAGGCATCCGCCACATCCGCCGCAATCTGGGTGGGGATGGTGGTTACGCCATTGGCATCGCCATGCAGCAGGGTCTTGGGCTGCACGACAATCCCGCCCACCTGCACAGCCTCGTGCAGGGTCAGCAGGTGCATATAGCCATGCGCGCAGACGATGCCATCACAGAAGACGGGGAAGTCCAGCGGCGCGATGCCCGCCAAGTCCCTGCCCTGCCCATCGGTTACTAGCCCGACCGCGCCAAATGCCGCGAAGGAATTGCAGAGCACATCGCCAAAAATCGCCGCCGCGCCATTCGTATCCAGGTTTTGCAGGACGACTACCGCCGGTCCGTCCAACTCGCCCCAACGGCTGATCAAGTCGGGCACAATTGGCAGTTGGCGCTCGGGCGGCTGCGTGAAACTGCGGCAAGTAGCTGTCGATGCAAAGCCGACCATGGGCGGCAACTCGGGGAATGCTGCTTTGACGCGCTGGCGCATGAAGCCACGATTGCGCGGCCGCGCTTCAAACAGCTCGATGACATTGCAAATTGTGGCGGTGTCGTACTGTCGCAGTTTCTCCAGCGTGCCTGACTGCATCGTCTCCCCCTTTTCTCAATCGCAAATCCGCGCGAATGGCTGCTATTGTAGCCACAAAGATACAAAAGGCACAAAGGGCGCTAAGGGTTTTCTGCAATGGAACAGAAGTAAGTGCAGGTAAGTCGTGGGAATAGAATCTGTAGGGACGAGCCTTGGCTCGCCCAGAATCATCACAGAAAACAGCGGGCGAGTCGCCGCCTCGCCTCTACAGCAAAGCTCTGCGCCCTCTGTGTAAATATGTTACACTCAGCCCATGAAAATGCGGCGTGGCGTCATCGACCATTTTGAGGCGCGCTCGGTCTTTCGCGGCTTGCTGCAGGGCGCGGACTATGTGAATCGCGTCGGCGGCAGTTGCATTTATGGCTGCCCGCGCTGTGGGCATCGCATCCGCTTTCGCTGGCGCAGCTTCTATCAAGCCGCCGGCAGCAGCCCATTCAAGCACAACTTGCGGCGCAGCCTGGATGACATGACACCCAAGCAAGACGCGCTCAATTCCCTCGACTTCTTCTGCCCGACCTGCCAAGCGGCGACGCGCATCATCTACCGCGTTACTGACAGCCGCGGCACCACTTGCCACTTTGATTTGTATGCCGCGCTGGTGGGCAATGGAAAAGCAAAAACATGAAGAATCTGCTGGCGACTCTACACAGCTATGACCCGGGCATGCTGCCGGCTTTGGCGGATGTCTGGGGCGTGGATGCCAAACGCTTCAACGATGATGAGCTGATCGCGGCGCTGCATACCCAGATGCAGGCTGAGGCAGTCGTCCAAGTCGTCTGGGACAAGCTGGACGAGCGCTCGCAAGGCGCATTGCGCGCCTTGGCCAGCAGCGCGCAAGGCAGGATGACCAGCAGTTTGTTCGCGCATACGGGCAACGGCAAAATCCGCAAGCTGGGCAGGGCGCAAATCGCGCGGCTGCAACCGCATATTAAAGCCGAGAACATCGCCGAGACCTTGTATTACCGCGGGCTCATCGGCGAGGCGCACGCCAAAACCGCCGACAGCATCGTCAGCTTCGTCTATGTGCCCGGCGACCTTGTCGCCCGCCTGCCCCTGCAGCAGACCAGTTACGGCAGCTTGGACGCGAGCTACCCTGCCCATGCCGCCGACACGCAGGCGCTGGAAATCATCGAATCGCTGCCAGCCGATGCCTATCAACGGGCGGATACCACCCTCGTCGATGACATGACCAGCCTGCTGGCGGTCTTGCAAGCGGGCAAGGTGGCGCTTGCCGGCGCGCAGTTGCCTCCTGAAAGCCTGGCGCAAATCCGCCCGCTTCTGCTGAATGAGCTGCCCAGCCGTTTGACATTTCTGCTGGGCATCGGCAGCAGCGCGAAATTGATGGCAATAGAAGAGGGTAAGGCTCTGCCCCGCCGCCAGGAAGCGCGGGATTGGTTAGCAGCTACGCGGGCAGCGCAAGTGCGGGCGCTGGCAGATGCCTGGCGAAGGAGCCAAAACTGGCGCGATATGTGGCAAATTGAAGGCTTGCTGCCTGAGGAGTCGGGCTGGGCTTATGATGCCGCTGTGGCGCGCAATGCCCTGCTGAACTTGCTGGCTGACTTGTTGCCGGCGGCTGGCTGGGTCTCCCTCAGCGAGTTGATCGAGATCATCAAAGCGACTCAGCCGGACTTCCAGCGCCCCGATGGCGATTACGAAAGCTGGTACATCCGCAACGACGAAGGCGAGTTCCTGCGTGGCTTTGAAAGCTGGGATGCGGTGGAAGGCGCGCTGATTGAATACCTGGCAACAGGACCCATGCACTGGCTGGGGCTGGTGGATGTCGGCGAGGATATGCTGCGGCTGACTGCCTATGGGAATGCCTTCTTCGGCAAAGGCGATTGGCCTCGCATGCCCGAGCAGCCGACGCCATTCAACGCACGCGATGATGGCGCGCTGCTGGTATCACGGCGAGTTAATCGCTTTGAGCGCTTTCAACTGGCGCGTTTCGCCCGCTGTGCGCTAGCTGGCGACCCCTATATCTACACCATGGATGGCGAGAGCATCGACCGCGCCGAAGCGCAGGGCATCAGCCGCCAGCAAGTCCACAGCTTCATCAGCAAGCAGCTAGCGGGCAACCCGCTGCCGCTGCCTATCCTCAAGCTGCTGCGCGAATGGGGGACGGGGGCGCGAACCCGCGTCAGCCTGGAGGCGCAGGTCATTCTGCGCACGACATCCGAAGAAGAAATGGACAAGATCTTCGCCTTCCCCGCTTATCGCCGCTACCTGGGCGCGCGGCTGGGGGCGATGGCTTGCGTTGTGCGCGCCGACCAATGGCAGCAGTTAGAAGCGCGGCTGGGCGCAGACGATATTGATGTGGACGCCTCGCGCCTGGAAGGCGGGCAGGATTAGTCGCGCGTCATGCCGATGCCCAGTTGGTAAATTGCGCTTTTCTTCCAGCCCGAAAGCCGGGCAACCCCCCGCGCCGCTTTGGACAGTGCTTCGCCAGCCGCGAGTCGCTCCGCCAGCGCCGCCTCCACCTGCTGCTGTGACCAGTCGCTGCTGCTCGCGGCCGCGCCAGCGATGACCAGCGTTACTTCGCCACGCGGTGATTCTTCCGCGAAATGCTGATGGAGCTCGCTGGCTGCGCCACGATAAAACTGCTCGAACTTCTTGCTCATTTCACGCGCCACGCAGACGCGCCTTTCCGCGCCCAGGACATCGACGATCATCCCCAGCGCCGCGCCCAGCCGATACGGGCTTTCATAAGCGACCACGGTCTCGCGCCGTTCTCTTAATCCTGCCAGCAGCTCACGCAGCGCGGACGGTTTGCGCGGCAAGAAGCCCACATACAAGAAGCGGTCGGTGGCCAGCCCCGCCCCGACTAAGGCTGTCGTCAAGGCACAAGCGCCCGGCAGAGGAAGGACCGGATACTCGCGCGCAATCGCCGCCTGGATGAGTTCCAAGCCGGGGTCGGATATGCCCGGCGTGCCGGCATCGGATATCAACGCGACATCGCCAGCATCCAGCGCCGCAAACAGCGCCTCCAGCTTGCCCAGCTTGTTGTGCTCGTGGTAACTGGTCATGGGCGTATTGATCCCGAAGTGGCGCAGCAATACGCGGGAGGCGCGCGTGTCTTCAGCGGCGATGAGAGCCACCTCACGCAGGACCCGTAAGCCGCGCAGGGTCATATCTTCGAGGTTGCCGATGGGAGTCGGCACGATATACAACGTACCCATGTTCAGCTTTCTGGCGGGAATGCGTGCGCCAGCGCTTCGGGCATGGCGCTCTTGAAGGCAGCCAGACTGTGCCCGCTGCCCAGCTCCACAAAGCGATACGCCAGGTCGGGGTCGTGCAGCCTGCGCCGCTCCAGGATGCCACGCAGCGCCAAGGCCGGCTGCACATAGCGCATATCATGCTCGTAACGGCCGACCGAGTGGAAGAGGCGCTTGGGCAGAATGGGCAAATCCCGAAAGCGCTCGGCAATTTCTTTTAGCAGAAACACGGAGGTGCGATTGCCCAGCGGTGGCGACATCATGATAAGATGTTCAAAGATCGCCGGGTTCTTCAGTGTCGCATGGACAGCCGCCACCGCGCCTTCGCCAACTCCAGCCAAGCCCAGGTTCAGCGGCTGGATGCGGTGCTCGGCTTGCAAGAAAGGCAGCAGCTCCGCCGCCAGCATGGCATAATGCTTGTCGTTGCCGATATATTCGTTCAAGCGCTCGGACTGCGAACCGCCAGCCAGCATCGCCATGATGATGGGTTGCATGCGCCCATGTTTGATGAGCGCATCGGCGATATACGGCACTTCCAGCGCGTTCATCGCCCACTGCCCATCCAGCAAAATGAGCAGTCGGTAGCCCTTGGCTGCGCTCGCGTCATAGTCGGGCGGCGTATACACCCACAGGCTGCGCTGGCTGAAATTAAGCTGAGCCGAGCTGAAGCGGTGGCGATAGATACGCCCGCGCGGCACACCCGGCATCGCTCGCCAACTGGGCACGGGGCGAGCGCGCGGCATCTGCAAGATGGATGTGTTGATGGATTGCGCCCGGATGGACTGCGCATTCAGCGGGTCGGCTTGCCAGTGCCGCCCAACGCGCTGCATCAAGTCGAGCTCATTCGCAAGTGGCGTACCGGGGTCATCGATAGCGAACATATAATCGACCAGCGCATCCCGCTCAAAGTGGCGCTGGAAGTACCACAAGTTGGTATTTTCGAGGCGGACCATCGTTTCAAAAGGCGGGTCGCGGTTGACGATGTCGATATTCAGCGCGACATTCTGGGCGCTGGGCGAATCAAAGACGAAGGTGGCTTTGTTGCGCTCGACCCAAGGGAAGCCGCCCGGGCTGGCCAGCAGTTCATCCGCCAGCGCTTGTCGGCCGGACGCGGGAGTCTGGTAGACTTCGCACAAGAACTGGATGAACGACTTCCAACGATACGTAGCCACAAGGCCTTCTCGCAGCATTCTTGTAGAGGCATTGTAGCATCTGCGCGGCAGCAGCGAAAATGCCGCCGATAGCCAGCCAGGGCAATCGCATCAAAATGAAGCTCTGTAAATGGACACCGTCCCGAACTCTTTACCATCGAGCGCGCCGAGTTTAAGCAGTACCTCGAGAGCGAAACGGGCGAGTCACCGCCTCGCCCCTAGACCGACGCTCTGTGTCTCCGTGCCTCTGTGGCAAAACTATTTTGATGCGATTGCCTTGGATAGCCAGCGCGAATGCCCGCGCTTGCGTTATGATTACCAGATACCAAACATGGGAAAAAAGGAGCGAGACATGCCAACACGCTATATCTACTCCTTTGGCGAGCCAATCAATCCCGAAGACTTGCATCGGCTGCTGCAACAGACGGATTGGGCGCAAAAGCGCGACCCGCTTGATATCCAGTATATGCTTGACCACAGCCAGCTAACGCTAGGCGTCTGGGACGAAGAGCGGCTGATTGCCTTCGCGCGCGTCATCACCGATGACCATTATCGCGCGCTGATTGACGATGTGGTGGTGGATGGCGACTACCGCGGGCGCGGCATCGCTACGCAGATGCTGGAAAAAATGCTCAAACGACTGGAACACATTGAGCAAGTCATGCTGGATTGCGACCTTGAGCTTGTGCCCTTCTATGCCCGGTTCGGCTTCAGCCAGAAGGAATGCGCCGCCATGCTGCGTGATAACCGCCACAATTTGCCTGCCACGACTGATTTGGAGTAACTCGCTTTTGCGCCCAGATAGCCTGCAACTCAACCCGCATATCCAGCCATTCACGCGCAGTGGCGAACGCGACGCCCTGCCCGACCTCCGCAAGCGCTACGGCGTGGAGCGCGTCTACAACTTGGCAAACAATGAAAACCCGCTGGGTCCATCGCCCCACGTAGTCGCAGCCATCGCCAAAGCCGCATCCGAACTGAATGCCTATCCCGTCTGGTCGGATATTGATTTGCGGCGCGCCATCGTCGATTGTATTGGGCAAGGGCTGACAGCCGAGCATATCTTCACCGGCTGCAGCGGCTTCGAAGCGCTGGAACTAATCACGCGGGCTTTCCTGCGCCCTGGCGATGAGCTGATTTTGTCTTCGCCCACCTTCAGCGGCGCATACCAGAAAGTTGCCCTGCCCCTGGGCGCGCGGGTGATTGATGTGCCGCTGGAAGCCGCGACCTTCCGCTATCGCCCGCGGGCGGTGTTGGACGCTGTTACCGACAAGACGCGCCTTATCATGGTCTGCAACCCCAATAACCCGACCGGCACGGTCATCAGCGCCGACGCATTTGACGAGTTGATGCAGGGCTTGCCAGACCATGCGCTGGTGGTGGCGGACGAGGTCTATCATCATTTTGTGGCGGACGCGGCTTACCCCGACTCGCTGAAGTATCTGCGAGCGGGGGCGAACCTCGTCATCGTGCACAGTTTCTCCAAAGCCTATGCTTTGGCGGGCTTGCGCTTGGGTTATGGTATTGCCAAGCCAGCCATCGCCAACTATATCGCCGGCTTGCAGCGCGGATTTCATCAGAACAAGCTGGCGTTGGCGGCGGGCATCGCGGCTTGCGGAGACCAGGCGCACCTGCAGCGCGCGGTGGACTTCTTGCGGGGCGAGGCGCGTTGGCTCTGCGAACAGCTCGACCAACTGGACATCCGCTATTGGCCGCCAGCCGCCAATTTTATCCTCTTCGAGACGAAGCTGCCCGCCGACGAGCTCAACCAGATGCTGCAAAAGCGCGGCTTTTTGCTGCGTCCGCAAACGCGCGTCGGGCTGCCCTATTGCCTGCGCGTCAGCCTGGGCACGCGGACGATGAACCAGGCATTCGTCGCTGCTCTGGCGGACTGCCTGGGCTGAGCCGGCGCAAAACACAGCATTGCCGCCGCCGCTCGCATCTGCTACACTGCCGCGCGGCGATCTCGCCAACAAATCCCACACATCAGGACTCGCGGTGGGTGTTGTCCGCCCAGGGCGGATTAGCGCCGGAGGATGAATGATGTGCGAGCTAAAAAACACCACGGAGAAACCTTATGCCATCAGCAGTACGAATGCGTTCTTTGCTCGAGACCGGCGTGCACTTCGGGCATCGCACCAACAAGTGGAACCCGAAGATGGACGAGTTCATCTTCACCAAGCGCAACGGAATCCACATCATCGACTTGCAGATTACCTTGCGCAACCTGCACAACTTCCATGATATGATTGCCAATTTAGTCGCGGGTGGCGGCAATGTGCTTTTCGTCGGCACCAAACGCCAGGCGCAAGAAATCGTCCAGCGCGAAGCCACCCGCTGTAGCATGCCCTATATCAATTATCGCTGGCTGGGCGGCACCTTGACCAACTGGAAGACCATCCGCAGCCGCATCGACACGCTTAAGCAACTGGAAAAACGGCGCGATGCCGGCGAGTTTGACCGGCTAACCAAAAAAGAAGGCTTGGTCTTGCAGCGCAAAATCGCCAAGCTACAACTGCGCCTGGGCGGCATCCGCGAGATGAAAAGCACGCCCGAGCTGCTGATCGTCGTCGATGCCGAGCGCGAGCATACGGCGGTCAAAGAAGCCAACATCCTCAAAATCCCCGTGTTGGCGCTGGTCGATACCAACGCCAACCCCGACTATATCGACCATATCCTGCCTGCCAACGATGACGCCATGCGCTCCATCCGCCTGCTGATCGGCGCGCTGGCGGATGCGGTCATGGAAGGGCACAACCTGCGCCAATCGGCAGGTATCGAAGATGACGAGGCTCAGCAAATCAGCAATGTCTATGATGACGAGCTCTCCGATGAAGAGCTGCTGGGCGAATCAACCCTGGCGAAGCTGCGTGATTCCAGCCTGTTTGATGATGGCGAGGGCGAAGCCAGCGCCGACGCAGCCAGCGAAGAAGCCTAAAGCCTGGCACAAGCCCGGGCACAGACAAGTATAAGCAAGCGAACGAGGGAGCTAGACGCGGAAATGGCAGTAAGTGCAAAGCAAGTCAAGCAACTGCGAGACCTAACTGGCGCGGGACCGCTGGATTGCAAGAATGCCTTGGTCAAGCACAATGGCGACATTGACGCAGCCGCCGAATTCTTGCGCGAAAAAGCGCTGAAAGACGGCATCAAGCTGCAAGGCAAGGGGCGCAGCGCCAACGAGGGCGTCATCGGCAATTATGTGCATTTTGATAATCGGCTGGCTGTCATCGTGGAGGTCAATTGCGAGACGGACTTCGTCGCCGCCACCGCGCCTTTCAAAGCCTTCGCCAAAGATATCGCCATGCACATCGCCAACATGAACCCGCGCTATGTGCGCCGCGAGGATGTGCCCGCCGATGTGGTCGCGGCGGAAGCAAACGCGCAGATGGAACGTGCCCTGGGCGAGGGCAAGCCGCCGCATATCGCCGACAAGATCGTCGCGGGCAGGATGAACAAATGGTACGAAGAGCTCGTCTTGCTCGAGCAAGGCTTCATCAAAGACGATGACAAGACAGTCAGCCAATACCTGCAAGAGACGGTGGCTGAGGTCGGCGAGACCATCAATATCGGCCGCTTCCAGCGCTTTGCCATCGGCGGCGACAGCTAAACGGGCAGCCAGCCGCATATCGCGAGTAGCACAACGAGCTGGCGCATGAGCTTGCCGCCATCGGAAAGCGACTGGCAGATCCGCCAGTACATTTATACGCGCCTGGTCGGAACGAGCCGCGCGCCGACTATTCTTGATATCGCCGCGCACTTTGTCATGCGGCCAGCGCAGGCACAGGCGGCTTTGCGGCGCTTGCAGGCCGCTCATGCCTTGGTACTGGCGGAGGACGGCGCTGTGCTGATGGCGCATCCGCTTTCGGCTGTGCCGACCGATTACCGCGCGCGCATAGACGGCCATTGGCTCTATGCCAACTGCGCCTGGGATTCGCTGGGCATCCCCGCCATGCTCGGCATTGATGTGCAGGTAGAAGCGCGGCATCCCTTGTCGCGCCAGCCGATTCACTTTTGCGTAGACGGCGGGCAACTGGTCGGCGCGGAAGGCTGCCTTGTGCATTTCGCCCAAGCATTCCGCAATTGGTACGATGATATTGTAGAAACCTGAGCGGGTATCTTGCTCTTCCGGTCGGAAGCGGAGATTGATAGCTGGCTGCTGCGCAAAGGCGCGCAACGAGGCGCTGTCCTGAGCTTGGAGCGCGTTTGGGCATTGGCGCAGCGCTGGTATGCCGAGCGTATGTCGCCGCATTTTCGTGGTCGGACGACGCACGAGGCGCAAATCATCTTCCGCCAGCTCGGCTTGCGGGGCGAATTTTGGAGCGTCGCGCAGCGCAAATAAAGAAAGATAAGGAGCGAGCATGACAAAAAGCATGACAAAAAAAGATGCCCTGCCCTATCGGCGCATATTGCTGAAGCTGAGCGGCGAGGCGCTGGCTGGCAATGGCGGTGCCGGGATTGACCCGGACAAAGCCGCCTACATCGCCCAGCGCGTTCGTGAAGTCTGCGCGCTGGATATGCAAGTGGCGATTGTTATCGGTGGCGGCAACCTGTGGCGCGGCGAGCCAGCCGCCCGCCTGGGCATGGACCGCAGCACCGCCGACCACATGGGTATGATCGCCACAGTGATGAATGGCTTGGCGCTGCAAGATGCCATCGAGCGCCTGGGCATCGTCACGCGCGTGCAGACCGCCGTGCAGATGAACAGCGTCGCCGAGCCTTACATCCGCCTGCGCGCCATCCGCCATCTGGAAAAAGGGCGCGTCGTCATCCTCAGCGGCGGCATAGGCAATCCTTATTTCACAACCGACTCGGCAGCGGCATTGCGCGCCAGTGAGATCAACGCCGATGTCATCGTCAAAGCCACCAAGGTCGATGGCGTCTATACAGCCGACCCCGTGCTTGTACCGGATGCGCAAAGATACCGGCACCTGCGCCACCAGGATGTGCTGGATCAACAACTGCGGGTGATGGATACCACCGCTTTCACCCTTTGTCAGGAAAACAACATGCCTATCATCGTGCTGAACTTCTGGAATCCCAGCGACCTGGTCAAGGCGCTGCAGGGTGATACCAGCGTCGGTACCTTGATCAGCGATTAGCCGCGAGAAAGCAATGGCGCAAGGCAAACGCATCGCCGTCTTTTCTATGACGCCGCTATTCCCCGAAATGGTCATGGGCGGCGGGCAGGCGCAGCTGAAAAAAGTCGCGCTGCATCTGGGCGAGCTAGGGCACAAGCTGACCATCTTGTCGACGCGCCGCGAGGATTCACAAGCCCCTTTCCGCTGGCACGAAAATGTTGAGATTTTGCCCTGCCTGCGCTTCAAGCAGCCCTATCCCGAGCCATACTTCACGCCGCTCTACCATATCGCCAATGCCATGCGCGCAGTGGGCGCGGCCATCGACGCCGCCGATGTGCATTACAGCCATGACGGCGGGCTGATCTTCCCCTATGTATATCAGCGCAAGCCAACTGTGATTTCCCTGCGCAGCATCATCTATCCAGAGACCATGCAATGCGCCTTCTTGTTCCAGGGCGATGCCTGGATCCTGCCATCAGAGCATACCCGCGACAGCTATCACGCGGCGGTCGCGCCATTCGCGCCGGCTGTCAGTGAGCGTATGCAAGCCATTCACAACGGCTTTGACTGGGATTTCTTCCAATATACACCGCCAAAGGGTATCTTCGAGGTGATTCCGCGCCGGCTGTCCGAGCATCCCATCCTGCTCTTCCCGCATCGCCCCGAAGCAGCTAAGGGCATCTACGAAGTTGTGCAGATCGCGCGCAAGCTGGTGTATGAGCGGGACTGGCGGGACTTGCGGGTTTTGGTGCCGCGCTGGCTGGATGCCGATACCGCGCCAGCCAACCGCGACTATTATGCCAAGCTGCGCCAGACGATTCACGAAGCTGCGCTGGACGATATTTTTTACTTTCACGACTGGATTAACGAAGTGCATATCGCCGAATACTACAGCCTGGCGGACGCGACCCTGTGCATCGGCAGCTGCGTGGAGACATTTGGCAATACGGTTTTTGAGTCGCTGGGCTGTGGAGCGCCAGTGATTGCCGCGCGGGTGGCGACCTATCGCGACCTGCTGCCGGACGAGCATATCCACCGCGTCGATTATGGCGATATGGATGCCGCCACCGACATCGCCGATGACTTGCTGCGCGCCCGCCAGCGCGCGCCCGCCGCCACATTGGCTTACCTGCGCGATAACTTCTCGCTGGAGAAGATGGTCGCGCGCTATGCCGATGTCATCGTGAACGCGCGCAAGCTGCCACCGTTGCATTATCAAGTGCCACGGCTGGACGAGAATACGCGCTATCGGCTGGCACCGTGGTGCTATGTGTCAGCAGGCCGCGGCATATTTCACGACTTCCGCAGTGATTACGCGCAGAACAAGGCTTTACTGCGGATCGCGGAAGCAAAGCCAGACGGTTTCGCTGGCGCAGATGTCGATGCGAAAAGCCTGTACACCTGGCTGGACGAAGGCTATGTCGTGCCTATGCCGCGACATGATTCCGAGGGGCTGCCGAAATAGCCCGTGTTATACTGATGGCAAACACGATGGAAGGGTCTGCCGAGTGGCGGTCATCAGCGAATTGATTAACAGCGGATTGCGTCTGAAGCAGCAGCGGAAATTGCGCGGCGCGATTGAGCACTTCCGCCAGCTTTATGCGACCTACCCGGATCATGCGCGCATCCAGTTTGAATTGGCGAACTGCTGGCTGGCTTTTGGCGTGCCAGAAAATGCTCTGCCACATTATCAAGAATTGCTGGAGCCGTCCAAAGCCAAGAGCCTGCCGCCCAAAGACCTGCCGCGCCTATATACTCAGCTATGCGCGACCCTGCATCAACTGGACGAAAACCAGGCGGCGCTGGAAATCGCCCAGGCGGGAATAAAACTGCACCCGACTTACCGCCCGCTGCGCGCCTGGCAGATCTTCGCGCTAACAGCCACTGGCGCGCATCAAGTGGCGGTGCTGGACGCGCTGGAGCTGCTGCTGGAGTCGCTGGCACCGTCGCGCTGGGATATTTTTGAAGACGATATAAAGCAGGAAACGCGCAAGATGCGCGCCCGGCTGGAGAACGCAACCCCTTCATTCCCCCCGACAAGCCAGGAAAATACAACCCCCCTCAATCCCCCCGAGGAGTCAGGGGGAGGCAAAGCGGGCTCGGAGACAGAAGCCAGGCAGCCAGACAGTCTCGAAAATAGTGGCAAGCAAGTTATTGATGTGAGCGCGCAAGCAGACGAATCCCCTGCCGACGCCGATGATCATGAGGTTACGGTTTCGGTCCGTCCGCCCGCCAAGAAAAGCCCTCGCCACCGGTTGTCGCAATTGGGCAGGCGGTCTGTGCGCATCAATATCAGCGGTGATGAGCCGTCCAAAGACGATCCGGCAGCAGCCGCTTTCAAAATCCCTATCGACGACTAGGTCGGCTCGACAATCAAGCGGCCATCGCGCAGACGCCAAATCGTCGTGGCGACTTTGTCGATGAAAGCGCGGTCGTGCGTCGCCGCCAGGATCGCGCCAGGAAAATCCAGCAGCGCCCGTTCCAGCGCCTCCAGGCTCATCAAATCCAGGTGATTGGTCGGCTCATCCAGCAGCAGCAAGTTGGCTCGGCTGTGGATCAAGCAAGCCAAGCCGAGTTTACGCCGCTGCCCCAGGCTTAGCTCGGCGACTGACTTGCCAGCCAGGTGCGCATCGCGGAAGAGTCCGCTGCGGTGCAGCAAAGTTAGCAGGCTATCGGGGCTGTCGGGGCTGATTTCGCGCAGCAAGTCGACGATATTTTGGCTTTCATCGAAGGCTGCGCCGGTTTGGTCGAGGTAGCCGAGCGCCGCGCCGGGCATGATGATGACGGAACCTTGGCTGGGTTTCATCTCGCCTGCTATAAGCCGCAGCAGACTGGTTTTGCCGCCGCCATTGGGCGCGACCAAAGCCACGCGCTCGCCTTTGCGCAGCACAGCATTCGCGCCGGCAAATAATTGCAGCGAGCCAAATCGCAAAGCCAGCTCGTCCAGGCGCAGCGGCTCCTGGCTGGCCAGCGGCAGCGGGTCAAAGTCGAACTCGATGTGCCAGACATGACGCGGGTTCTCCAGCGCCTTGGCCTCCAGTTGCTGCAGTTGGGTTTTGGCGCTGCGCACGGCTTTGCCGACTGTACGCGCGACTTGTTGCTCGGCGGTGAACTTGATCCATTTATCGCCATCATCAGGGCGTTTGGGGCGGCGGTGCCCGTGCGTTTCCTTTTTGATGCGCGTCCGCAGCGCCTTCATCTGGTTGAGTTGGGCGTGGTAGGCATCGACCTGGCTCTCATACTGCGCTTGCCGCTGCGCCAGGTAATCATCGTAATTGCCGTGATAGGTGGTGAGGCTGCGCGTAACCGCGGATAAATCCAAGATGCAGGTCGCCAGCCGGTTGATGAAGCGCCGATCATGCGTGATCATCAGCAAGGCATGCGGGTAAGCCGACAGGTAGTCTTCCAGCCAAGCCAAGCCGGCGAAGTCCAGGTGGTTGGTCGGCTCATCCAGGATGAGCAAGTCAGGCGCAGCCAAGAGCAGCGCCGCCAAGCCCACGCGGGTTTGTTCGCCACCGCTGAGCGACCTCATGCTGCGCTCAGGCTGGATGTGTTGGAGCGACAAGCCGGCGAAAATCTGCTCGATTCGACTATCCAAGGTATAGCCGCCGCGCGCCTCAAAGCGCTCTTGCAGCCGCCCGTATTCGTCCAGCAAGGCATCCAGGTCACCGCCCTCGCCCATCCGCTCTTCCAACTCATGCAGGCGGTCGCGCAGTTTGTGCAGCTCGCCGAGCCGCGCTTCGATGTAGTTGCCCACAGTCTGCCGGGCGGGGGCGCGCACTTCTTGGGGAAGGTAAGCTACTTGCGCGTCGGGCAGCAGCCAGATATCGCCGCGCTCCGCCGCTTCCTGACGCAGCATGAGCCGCGCCAGGGTCGACTTGCCTACGCCATTTTCACCGACCAGCGCCGCCCGGTCGCCGCGATTCAAGCCCAGGCTAACCTCATCGAGGATGAGCTTCGCGCCGTAGTATTTTTGCAGTTGGCTTACACGGAGTATCTGCATCGGTGTCGGACTTTTTCTGCGCGGGAATGCGAGACGAATTAGACCACAGAAGCGGTTCCATGGTAGCCGTGAAATTCGTATTCACCACAGAGGCGCAGAAGGCACAGAGATTTGGCGCAGAGGCGAGGCGGTGACTCGCCCGAAATACTTGCTCGCCCCTCACATAAATTGAGAGGGGCTGGGAAAGGAGGGTGCTAGCGGACAAGCCTTATAAGCCGACATCCCGCCGTTCATAGCGATAGAGTGAAGCCAGCAGCATGACCAGCGACAGCGCGAGATAACCAGCAATGTGTGGCCAGATAAAGCCCTCTTGCAGGATGTTGCCCGCGTTGTAATAGGTGAAGAAGGACACCGTGCCCAGCGGCTCGGCGACTGTGCCTTCCGCCGCCAAGCCGATCGTCTGCAGCATGAAACTTGCCACGACAAAGGCGGTAACCACGCCCAGCGCCACCATGCGCCGCCGCGCCACCGCCGCCGCCAACATGGTCGCCGCCATGACAAAGACCATCAGCGGGATTAAATAGAAAGTGACTTCTGTCAGTCGCCCCACATCCAAATCAACATTGCCCAGGCTCGCGCCGATGCCCACACCCAGATAGATCAGCGCGACGACGCCGACGATGCTGATACAATAGGCAAAAAACTTCTCGACCAAGACCTGCGCGCGGCTGACTGGCAGGCTCAGCAGCACATCCATGATGCCATTGTCTTCTTCGTCGGCGGTGATGCGCATGCCCATAACGACCGGATAGACCGCAAAGATGAGCGCCGACTTGCCAAAGAAGCCCATGGCTACGAAGCCCTCGTTGGTGGCGAAGACCTCCAGGTCGCTGCCAATGCCGATCATCGCCAGAATGAAGGGCGGGAAGCTCTCCAGCAGGCTCTTCATATCCTGCATATCAAATAGCGGCACCATCACCACAACCAGCATCGCCAGCGCCGCCAAGCCAATGCCCCAGCCGACCATCTGCTTCCAGGTCTGTTTGAAGGTCTCGATAAACACTGCGCCTGTCATGATTTACTCCTAGATACCAATATCGCGGCGGTCAAACAAGTAAGCGGAAAGCGCGAAGCCAAGCCCAGCCGCCACCAGCAGCGCCAGCGCGCCACTTGGCTCGTATTCGCCAGCAACGATGGCTTCGCCACCGACATGCGAGAAGTAGGAAATCGCCTCCAGCAGGTCAGCGATGGGACCACTGGCTGAGCCGCCGATGATGCTGAACATATAGCTGCCGATGACATAAGCCGCGACCGCGCCGATAGCGGCGATGCGCCGGCGAAACAGCGTGGCTAGCAGCACAGTCACTGTGATAACAATCAGCGCGCCGGGATAAACAGCCAGGATGCTGGCGAAGATGATGCCGATATCCGCTTCGATGCCTAGCGCGACCGCCGTCATTACCGGCAGCAGCCCGGAAATCAACACAGTGCCAAAAGCCAGCAGCGCATAAGCCAGCCATTTTTCCAGCAAGAATGCGCGCCGCGAGATCGGCAGTGACAAAACCATATCCAGGATGCCCGATTGCTCTTCGTTGGCGGTTACAGCCAGGCCAGCCATCACCGCATATACCGAGAGGAAGAGCGCCAACTCGCTCACCAGGATGGTAACGACCCAGCCTTCGGTCGAACGGAAGAGCTCCGCCCCAGAAGCGCCAAAGGCAGTCAGCAAAGCCGGCGGCAGCGACTCGAACAAATCGGCATAGCCCTGCACAATATCTGAATTGGAAGCGATGAAGACGATGTACATGCCCAACAAGCCCAAGCCCAAGCCCCAATAGAACATTTGTCGCCAGGCTGTGCGCAGGGTGTTGCTGATGATGATGCCGCTCATGCGCTTTCTCCTTCGCCGCTGTAATAGGCCAGGAAGATATCTTCCAGGGTCGGCTCTTCGACGTGCAGTTGCTCGACATAGCCAGCGGCGATTGCGCGCAGCAGCGGGTCAAAGTCGCCTTGCAGGCGCATGCGGGCATTCGCGCCCTCAGCCTGGAACTCGCTCACCGCCGGCAAGCTGCGCAAACCCTGCGCGACATCGGCTGGCACCCCGCCGCGGAATTGCACATGCACCCAGCGGAACTCGACATTGGTGAGCGCATCTACAGTCTGCACCGCTTTTAAGTCGCCATCGCGCAGGATGCCGACGCGGTCGCAAATCGCTTGCACCTCGCTGAGCACATGCGATGACAAGAAGACCGTCTTGCCTTTATCGCGGAATTCATGCATCAATTCATGGAAGGTCTGCTGAACCAGCGGATCCAGCCCATTGGTCGGCTCGTCCAGGATGAGCAGGTCAGGCGAGTGCATCATGGCGATGACCAAGCCCAGTTTGCGTTTGTTGCCAGAAGACAGGTCGCGCACCTTCTTGCTGGTATCCAGTTTCAGTCGCGCGGCGAGCTCTTCGGCTTGCTTGACGGTGCGCTTGATATCCCCGCGCACGCTGGCGACATAGTGGATGACCTGCATGCCGCTGCGCCCTTGCCACAAGCTGAGCTCGCCCGGCAAGAAGCCAATGCGCTGATGAATCTCTACGCTCTGCTGGCGGGCATCCATGCCAAAGATGGTCGCGCTGCCGCTGCTAGGGCGGATCAAATCCAGCAGCACGCGGATGGTGGTCGTCTTGCCAGCGCCATTGGGACCGAGATAACCGAAGATCTCGCCAGGCTGCACCTGCAAGGTCAATTTATCCAGCGCGACCAAGCTATTGCCGCCCCTGCCATATATCTTGGACAACCCCTTAATATCAATCACCGACGATGCTGCCATCCAAAGCTCCTCACCAGCGCAGACCCACTATGCGAAAACTTCCCATGCGCTTAATTCTTGTAAAGAGTATAGAACCCGCGCTGGTCGGCTGTCAAACTGCCGCCACCCCCCAATTACTTGGGGTATATTGCTTCCGCGCCACCCAGGTAGGGGCGCAGGGCTTCGGGGATGAGGACGTTACCGTCGGCTTGCTGGTTGTTCTCGAGGATGGCGATCAGCGTGCGTGGAGTCGCCAGTCCGCTGCCATTCAAGGTGTGCAAGAAGCGCGTCTTGCGGCTGCCACGCGGATAATAGCGCAGCCCGGCTCGCCGCGCCTGGAAGGCTTCGGTATTGCTGCAGGAGCTGACTTCCAGCCACTCGCCACAGCCCGGCGACCACATTTCGATGTCGTATTTCTTGCTCGCGCTGAAGCCCAGATCGCCCGAGACAATCTCCAGGCGGCGGTACGGGATATCCAGCGCCGCGCAGAGGCTCTCCGCACCCCGCGTCATCGCTTCCAGCGCGTCATAACTGGCTTCGGGCGTGGTGAATTGGAACATCTCCACTTTTTCAAATTGATGCACCCGTTTGATGCCGCGCACATCCCGCCCGGCGCTGGCTTTCTCACTGCGGAAGCAAGGCGTATGCGCCACATAGCGCAGGGGCAATTGCGCTTCCGTGAGGATTTCATCACGATGCAGGTTGGCGATGGCCACCTCGGATGTGGGCAGCAAATACTTGTCACCATCAGCAACAGGATAGACTGTATCCTGGAACTTGGGGAATTGCGCGCTGCCATAGAGCATCTGCCCATGCACGATATAAGGCAGGTAGAGCTCTTCGTAGCCATTTGCCCGCGCGCAATCCAGGAAGAAGCTAATCAAAGCTCTCTGCAAACGCGCGCCCCAGCCACTCAGCACATAATAGCGGCTGCCTGACAATTTGACGCCGCGCTCAAAGTCGATGATGCCTAGCGCGGGTCCCAGCTCCCAATGTGGCTTGGGCTCAAAGTCAAATTCCCGGAACTCACCCACTGGCACGTCGGGGATATTGTCGTCTTCGCTGAAGAAGACAGGCACAGTTTCGTGCGGCAGATTGGGAAGCCACAGCATCTCTTCTTGCAAAGCGGCTTCTATGTCTTTGGCGCGCGCATAGCCGGCGTCTATCGTATCGCCCATCCTCTTGAGCGCGGCGATCAATGCCTGGAAGGCTGGCTGAAGATCGGCCTCATCATCACCAGCGCCCTCGAATGCGGCTTTTGACCCATCCAACAGCACCGTGGCGTACTCATAATCGGGCTTGGCAATCGCGGATGCAGCAGCGTTGGCACGCGCCGCTTTCTCGGCGGGCGACATGGTTTTGCTGCCACGCAATTTACCCATAGCGCGGTTGAGCTTGTTGCGGGCGGCTTGCGCGCTTTCGCATTCTGTGCGGGTCTGGCGGCGCTCGGCGTCCAACTCGACGATGCGGTCGATGCGCGCCAGAGTGGCTTCGTCGCCCAGCTTGGCGATTTGCGCTTTGACCCAATCGGTCCGCGAGCGAATCAGCGCGATATCAAGCATGGTCTTCGGCTCTCCCTTGTTGTGTGTCTTGTGCCCAGGCGGGGGCTTCATCAGGCGAATTAGGCGGGTTCGCGCGCAGGTCTTGGCGGAAGCGTCGACCTGCCAGCAGCATCCCTAACGCCAGGCTGAGCAGGATCAGCAAATCGAAGAATTGCGGCGTCAGGAGGTCGCTCATGCCTTCGCGCTTTTCTGCAAAGCCAGCCAGGGCAATTCAGCCCAGAACTTCGCCAGGTCAAGCTCCTGCAACTCGTCACCTACGCGATAGAAGCTCGCCTCGGTCATCACAACCAGTTCGCCAGCAAATGCCCGCCGCAACCTTTGCAGCTGTGGCAGCGCGCCGGGTAGCGCATTCTCCATGCGGAACTCGACGCCGACGCCGTGCTTGGGCAGCAACAGCCCCAGCTTGTGTTTCTTGCCCAGCGACACATCCAGTTGGTATTCCAGTTCGCGCATCGCCGCATCTAGCATGAATTGCCCGCGCAGGTCGCCTTCGGTAAGCGCTGGCGCGCGCAGATGCGGATACAGCAGCACATCACGGATGCTCACCTGGTCGGTCAGCAGCATGACCAGGCGGTCGACGCCGCCACCAAAGCCACCATTGGGCGGCATGCCATAGCGCATCGCCTTGAGGTAATCCTCGTCCAGCGGCGCGGTCTCATCGGCTTCGTCGGCGTAGAGTCGTTTCATCTCGACGAAGCGCGCCTGCTGGTCACGCGGGTCGTTCAGCTCGGTGAAGGCGTTGCCCATCTCCATGCCGGCGATGAAGAACTCAAAGCGCTCGGTGTGGCTGTCGATGTAGCGCTGCTCTTTTTCGTCGTTTGTGCCGGCGCTGCCCAGTCGCTTGGCAAAAGGCGACATATCGCGCGGGTAATCCTTGATGATGGTCGGCTGGACTAGCTGCGGCTCAATGAAACTGCCCAGCAGATGCTCGACTATCATGCGCCCCCAGGTATCCTGCGCGTCCAGCCCTTCCGCCATGCCGCGCGATTGCAAATAGGCGAATAGCGATTCGCTATCTGGGTAATCCATATAGTCGAAGTCGAGCTGCGCCAGGACCGCTTCACGGATGCTGAGGCGCTGCCATGGCGGCGACAAATCGATGGCATTTCCTTGATACGCAATCTGCGCGCTGCCGACAACTTGCTCGGCGACATAGGCGTACATGCGCTCGGTGATGTCCATCACGCCCTTATAGTCGATGTAGGCTTTGTAGAACTCCAGCATGGTGAATTCAGTATTGTGTTTGTAGCTGACGCCTTCGTTGCGGAAGTCGCGCCCAATCTCATACACCGCGTCATAACCACCGACCAGCAGCCGCTTGAGATACAGCTCAAAGCTGATGCGCAGGTACAAATCCTGATGCAGTTGGTTGTGATGCGTGGTAAAGGGACGAGCCGCCGCGCCGCCATACAAGGGCTGCAAAATCGGCGTCTCCACCTCCAGCATGCCTTCCGCATCCAGGAAGTTGCGCAGCGCCGTGATTGCCCGCGCCCGCTTGACAAAGACATCCCGCACCGGCTTGTTCACCGCCAGGTCGGCATAGCGCTGGCGATAGCGCATTTCTGTGTCCTTGAACTCGCCATATTCGACCAGCGAGCCATCATCCAGCCGTTGTTCTTTGATAACTGGCAAGGGGCTGAGCGATTTTGCCAGCAGGCGCAGTTGCCGCACATGCACGCTGACCTCGCCAGTGCGCGTGCGCATCATCTCGCCGCGCGCCTCGACGAAGTCATCGACATCGATCAGCTTGCGGCGGACGCGCTCATAGACTTCTGCGCCTAAGCTATTAACGCGCAGAAATAGCTGCACGCGCCCGCTCTCGTCTTCAATGTGGGCGAATGACAGCTTGCCTTTGCTGTTGAGGCGGCGGATGCGCCCCAGCAAAGTAACCTCAACAGCCTGCTGAGATGCTTCGCCAGCGAGAAATGCCGCGACCGCTTCGGCAATGCGATGGCTGCGCTGGGCGCGGGCGGGGTAGAGCGCGACGCCAGCTTCAGCCAGGCGCTCTGCCTTGTCCAGCCGCTCTTGCTCCAATTTGTTGGGTTGCCACATACGGGCGCTGCTCCAGCTCGTGGGGGCTTGCGGCGCAAACGATAGCCCAGGATAGCTTGAAATTACAGGTGGAATCGCGCCGCCAAGCCAAGCAGCCCATCAGCCGCCACGGCTTGCAAGAGCGCCAGGCACAGCAAGGCGATGCCCACTCCCGCGCTATGCGGCACAGTCGCCCAAAGCTCGCCCAAATTGCTCAAATGCCCCAGGCTCAATCCCCAGTCGCCCAGCGCGCCGTGGAGAAGCAGCCAGGCAAACTGTGTCTCGCCGCGCAGCTCCAGCCAGGCAAAATTAAATTGCAGCGCCCCCGCCGCGGTCCATAGCAGCTGCGCCGAAGCGATGATTATTTGCGCCAGCGCCGCAAACAAAGAGCCGCGGATAAGCGCCGACAGCAAAATGCCCAGCGCCGCGCCCAAACTAATCATGCTGAGCGGCGGCAGCAGCAGCGCCGTCATGCTTGCCGCGAACAAGGGCAATGCCAGCCACGGGCTCGGCAGCGGTGGGGTGGCTTGCAGCGCCAACATGGCACCGTGATGCCCGCCAAGCGCCGTCAATTCGACCCACATGCCGAAGCAATAGAGCAGTCGCCACAACAGGATTGCCGCGATAGGCGCGCGCAAACGCAGCAGGATGCCCAGCCAGCGCAAGCGCAAGCTCAGCGTGACGCCCGCTTCTGTCGCGCGCAGGCTGTCCCAGGTTTTGCGGCTGCGCAGCCGGCCCACTGTCGCGCCGCCCAGCACAAATGCCACCAGCCATGTCCCCGTTTGCAGCGCCAGCAAAGGCAATTGGCTGCCGCGCCAGATGCGCCTGCCGAGGTTGGTTGCGCTTGGCTGATGCGCTTCAAGCTGCCATGCCACGATGCCAACCAGCGCCAGCCAGCCAATCACTTGCAGCGCCGTGCCGCGCCACCCGCTCGTTTTTACCAGCAGATAACGCAGCAAAGCGCTGTCTCGCCGCGCCCAGCCTGGCAGAAGCCAATCGCGCAAGGCATTAATCATGTTCGCCGAGACCTTCGTCCAAAGTGGCTTCCAGGCGCTCCAGCTCGGCTTGACAATCCGCATTCGCTAACTGGACCGTGTGGTTGTCGCGCAGGTAATGCACATAGGTCAGCGGCGGCGCGCGCAGGCTCAGTTGCTCTTGCACAGCCGCGGCGTAGACACCCAGCTGCAAGCGATATTGGCGCGCGTGCCTCTGGAAATCCCCGCCGGCATCGCCCGTCTTGTAATCGATGACGCGCCAGAGGCCATCCGCATCCTGCAGCAGCACATCCATCGCGCCATGAATCACGCGATTACGCCGCCTGAAGATGAATGGCAGCTCGGTGTAGACCCGTCGGTTAGCGGCGCGCGCGCTTTTGATCCAGCCGCAGACATCGCTGCGGGCATAATTCTTCAGCAAGCGGCGCACCTGTTTCTGGATGCCAGCCAACGTGGCGGGGTTGGTTGCGCCGTGTTGCCAGGCAATCGCGTCAATGGCTTCAGCGGAGGGCTCGGCCCGCCCTTGGAACGCGCTATGGCGTAGCAACTCATGCACGATCAAGCCAATCTGCCGTCGTGGTATGCGCCGACTCAAGTTGAGTGGCTGCGCTCGCGGCAGGTCATGCAGGGCTGCTTCACGGAAGCGCAAGCGGGCTGCGCGGCGACTTTTTGCCTCCGCGCTGAAACGAGCTTCGCCGAGGTCCTCCAACTGCGAAACCGTAATGTGGCTGGGCAAGGCGGGGGGCTCGGGCAGTGTTTGCAACAGCGGCGGCATTTGCGGCGGGTAGGCATTGGCATCGACGGGTACATGCCACAGATTTGCGTCGGGCTGCGCTGTTTGCTGCCAGAGCATTGCATCCGGCGGGCCTTCGGGCATGACGACGCGCAATGGATGCCCAGCCAGGCATACATCCTGCGTTGTTTCCCGCGGGATATCTTCCAGCTCGAGCGCCTTGAGCAACTGCCCCAGCCAGCCGCGCGCGTTCCACAAATTGTTTTTTGTTTGTGATACCGCGCCACTGATGAGCAAGACATCTTGCGCGCGCGTCGCCGCGACATAGAGCAGACGTTTGGCTTCGGCAGCTTCTTTCAGGCGCTGCATATTGATATTGCGCTTGTGCGCAAAGCCACTTTCATAGCGATTGTTGTTGGGGGCGTAGACCTTGCAGCTAAGCCCGCGCTGAGCATCCGCGAGCAGCAGGGGCGAGAGCGCCATTCTGTGCCAAGCGGCATCCGCCAGGATAACCATGGGGAATTCCAAGCCTTTGCTGGCATGCACAGTCATCAAGCGCAGGGAGTCATGCGCTTTCAGCAGCGCCTCGCCTTCGCGGGCTTCGCGGGTAGTGAGGTCGCTGAGGTATTGCGAGAATTCGCCCAAGCTGCTTCTGCTGCTATCGTCGGCTAGCTGCAGCAGCTTTTCGATATTGCCGCGCCGTCGGTCGCCATCGGGCAAGCCGGTCAAGATCGCCAGATAATGGGTCGCCGCCAGCGCATAACGCAGCAATTCCGAGATCGAAACGCGGCCCGCCATCCTTTGCAACTCGCCAAGCGCCGCCCGCGCCTGCTGCAACCGCGGCAGGTCATCTGGCGTGATGCCCAGGCAAGTTTCATCCGCCATGTGCAGCGCCTGCCACAGCGGCAGTGGTTGCGCGCTGCCAGCCGTCACCAGCCGCAGCCCCAGCAGCAAATCATCGCTGAAGGCGAACATGGGCGAGCGCAGCGCCGCCGCCAGTGACAAATCATCGGCAGGGTTGTGCAAGGTGCGCAGCAGATCCAGCATGTCCCAGACTTCTTGACGGTCGAAGTAGCCGCGGCCCGCCACAGTCAGAAAAGGCAGCCCCCTGGCTTTGAAGACATCTTCGTATAAGGGCGCTTTATTTAAGGAGCGAAATAGAATCGCAATATCGCCATAACGGATAGGACGCCAGCCACCCCGCTGCCGGTCATGGACCGGGCGCTCTTGGGTGACTAGCTCGTGGATGCGCTGGGCAATTTGGAAGGCTTCCCAGCGGCGCATGTCATCGGCGGGATAATTCTGCTGGCGGCGGTTTCTGCCGCGAACCGGCTCACCTTGCCCATCGCGGACGCCTTTGTCCAGCAGCAGCAATTCCAGCGCGGCGTCTTGCGGCGCAGCCATGCGGAAGGTGCGCATGGGCTGGTCAAAGCGGACTTCATAGTCGCGCGTCGGGCTGCCTTCATCGCGAGTCAGCAAGCGGCTGAAGAGCGCGTTGAATTGCTCAAGCAGCCGGCGATGCGTCCGGAAGGAAGTCGCCAGCGGCAATTCCATGCCTTGCGCCTGTCCGGCGATTTGCTTTCGCACGCGCTCAAAGACACTGACATCCGCGCCACGAAATTGATAGATACTCTGTTTGGGGTCACCCACCGCGAAGAGCGAGCCGCCGTGATTGATATCCGCCAGCGACTGGATAATCTGCCACTGCGCGCGATTGGTGTCTTGGAATTCATCCACCAGCAGGTGCTTGAACTCCGCGCCGCGATAGCGCTCCCGCACGTGGTCATTTTGCAGCAGTTGCGCCGCCAGCGATTCCAAATCGCCAAAATCGAGCCAGGCTCGCTCGCGTTTCAGCGCTGTATACCGCTGGCGCACCTGGCGAAATAGCCCATCCCATAGCCGGAGCGCTTCGGCGCTGGCGCGGTCCAGCTCGCCGGGCGGCTCCCCGATGAATTTCAAATCAGCTTCTATGCGCTCGCGCAGGTCGCGTAATATCCGCGCGGCATGGGTTTTTGCTGCTTGCCCGCCCCAGTTTTTGACTGAGCCAATGTTGCCGACTTTGCCTTCGCGATGGCATTCTTGCAGCAGCCGCTGCGCCAATTGCGCGCCTTGCGCTGCTGCGATTTGTCGCAAGTAGTCCGCGTATTGCCGAGCCAGCTCCGCGAGCTTGTCCGCGACCGGTGGCATGGGCAAGTCGGCCAGGGCGGTTACTTCTGCCGAGCGCATCAGTTGGTCGCGAGTTACCAGCGCCGATTCGCTCCATTCCCGCTGCCATTGCGCGAAGATCTCTTCGGCATCAGCCGGCAGGGGCGGCGTATCGGCTTGCACGAGCGCCAGGTCTCGCAGCGAGTTTTTGATTTGGAAGGCATCGACCTGCGCGAAGAGCTTCGTCAGCGGCGCTTCGACCTCCGCCAGGACATCAGCGACGGCATCGCTGAGCAGGATGGCGGCATCGGTTTCATCCAGCACCTCAAAGAGCGGGTCTATGCCAGCTTGCGCCGCGTTCGCCCGCAGCAGGTCGGCGCACAAGCCATGGATGGTGTCGATACGCGCGCTGTCCAAATCCGTCAAGCGCCTCGCCCAGCGCTCGCCGCCAGGGGGTTGCGCTCGCCGCTGTAATTCGCTGCGCAGTCGGTCGCGCATTTCCCAGGCGGCGGCTTTGGTAAAGGTGATGGCGACCAGCGCGTGAATCCGCCAGCTCGGGTTGGTATCCAGCAGCTGCAAATAGCGCTCGACCAGGATGCGCGTTTTGCCCGAGCCAGCACCAGCCACGACGATCAGGTTCTTGTCGTGGATGTAGATGGCGGCGCGTTGCTCTTCTGTCGGCTGCATAGATAGGCCTCAGCCCCACGTGTCTTTGAAGCGGCTGGTGTTGCCGCGCCGGCACAGATGCGCGAATTCACAATAGCGCAGGCATTTGCCATTTTCCAGCGCGGTTGCCTGCACGGGGAAGATGCCCGCTCGCCCCAGCTGCAAGTTGCTGGCGATGTGCTGCCGCGCTTTTTCAAGCGTCTCCTGGTGGTCGGCATCATCAGCCTGGGTAAGCCCGCTGGCGCTGAGGTTGCGCAGGTGCCAAAAGAAGCCGCCGGCAACTTCCGCGCCTTCGCCGTCCGCCATTTCCTCCAGCGCCAGCAGGTAGAGCAGCATCTGGAAGTCGCGCCCAAGTTCTATCTCGCTGTGTGGGATGCCCCTGCTGCCCGACTTGTAATCCACCAGCGCCAGCTTGCCATCAACGCGGTCGATGCGGTCGATGATGCCGCGCGCCCGCAGTGCGCTCCCATCCGCCAGCGTCACTTCCAGGTCAGCAAAATCCTGCTCCAGCCGCTCGACATAGCGCTCGCTGCCGAACCTGGCTAGCGGGCTATCATCAGAAAAATCCTGCTGAACGAGGGCAGCCAGCCGCGCCCGGATTAACTGCTTTTCTTCGTCCCAGGCAGCGCCCGCGCGGAAGTTGAAGACGTCAGGAGCGCGAGCCAGCAAATCAGAAGCCACTTCGTCAAAGAGCGCCAGCGCCCATTCGCGGTTGGATGCTTCGATTGCCAAGCCCGCTTCCGCGATGCGCCGATAGGTCTCTTCCAGCAGGCGATGATTCAAGCCGCCCATTTGCAGGGTATCCGCGCCCGGCTGCGCATCTTGCAGTTCCTCCAGCTTGAGCAGGCGCTTGGCAAAAAAACGAAAGCCACAGACGCCATAATCTTTCAGTTGCGAGGCGCTCCAAACCCGTTGCGGACCGAGCATTCGGGCGACTGCTGCGCGCAGTTCCGGCTGGGACAGGCGGCCGCTGTAGCGATCGGCTGGCTGGTGGGAAAGCCGCCCCAACTCGACCGCCCGCCCAATTTTGACCTGCTGCCAGGCGGCTGGCTTTTTGGCGCGCAGCCAATGTAGATGCCGCCAGGTCTGCTCAGCCAGCTGTTTGCCCGGCTGGGATAGCTGCGCCGCCAGCGCCAGCATCAGCTCATCGTGGCTGGCTGCTTCGGACGATGCTGCGACCTCGCCCAAAGAGCGCTCGCGGATAGGCTGTTGCGGAAAGATGCGGCGCACCGCCCGCCAAAGGTGACTTTCCAGCCAGGGTTTGCCGTCTTTGAAACTGGGGCGCGCCAAGACGAGCGACCGCTGTGGCAGCGCCAGCAACTCATAGAATAGCCCGGTGTCATCACTACGCTGGGAGCGCGAATCCAGCGGAATGCCCTGCGCCCGCAGCGCCGCCCGCTCGGACTCCAAGTAGAAAGGGTCTTCGCTGCTTTCGGCAGGGAAGATGCCTTCCGCCAGCCCCAGGATGAAGACATGCTCATGCGGCAAACCCCGCGCCTGGCTGGCTGTCGTCACCAGCGCCTTGCCACGCCGCGGTTGATTGCCGGGTAGGCGGAGCGGCGATTCCAGCGCATGCCACAAATCGTTGAAAAATTGCGCCCAACTCATTGCGCGCGCCTGCCCCGTCTGCCGCAGCGCATCGTCAGACGCCAGCATATCGCGCAGGATAGCATCCAGGCTGCGGATGGCGCGGCGGTCTCGCTGGGCATGGGCGTTGTCGTCCGACCCCGCCAACTGCCGAATGCGCAGGCTGAAGTGGCGGACTTGGCTCGTCCCCGCTGCGCTTTGTTCTTGCGCAGGCTCGCCCAAGAGGCCATCCAGCCAGTCGATATAAGCGCGCGTATCAGCATGGGCGGGCGGCTGCAGCCCAGCCAGGAAGGCGCTCAGCCTTTCACTCAGGGCTTTCGCTTGCTGCTCCGTCAAGATTGTGGGGTTTTCTTCAGTGGGTCGGTTGCCCGGCGCTTGAGCGAGTCGAATGAGCCCCAGCCATGCGCGCGCGTCGCCACCGACAAATTGCTGCTCGCGGCTGATGCGATCCAGCAAGTGTATCAATGCTTCGTGCAAGCCTGAGTCGATGTAGGGGCAGCGCAAGGCATCCAGCAGGTCGCGGCGGCGGAAGCGCGGCCAAAGCCGCAGCACAGCCAGCAGCGCGGCGATAACTGGGGCGCGGCTGCCGAGGCGCTCAATCTGCATCGCCAGCGGCAGTTGGAATTCCTCGCTGACATGCTGCAATGCGTCCGCATACAGTTCCCAATCGCGCAGGATAATCAGCATGTCATCAGCCCGCGCGCCAGCCAGCAGTCGGCGCTTGACTTCACGCAATACCTCTCGCGCTTCGTGAGTCGGGCTGGGCGCGGCGATCAATTGCAGCGCCTCGCTACTGCCAACGCCTGCGGAATCCGCATAGAAGCGCTGGCTCAGCAACCGCAAGTCGGCATGGCGGCTTGATTTCGCATGGATTGTCTCCGTTCGCAGCGAGACGCCCGCCCGCGAGAAAGCCTCTTCGAGTCGCTGCCTGGCGATGCGGCTGCGGCTATTGAGTGGCGCGGCGGTTGCTTGCGTCAGGCTGATATGCAGCTGCGGGATTGCCTTTGCCAGCGCCGCTAGCAGCTGTGCCTGCACACGGGTGAATTGGTCGAAGCCATCGACCAGCAGCATGGCGGGCAAAGCCTCGATAGGTGGCTGTTCCCGCGCTTTCGCCAGCACCAGCCAGCCCTCGCCTTCCAGGTCAGCCAGGCTGTTTTCGCGCAGTTGCTGTTGGTAGCGCGTGTAGATTTTTGCTAGCTCGGCGTCTTTGGGGTTTTGCGCGGCTGCCGCATATTTTTCTGCGCTGACGTCATTTTGCTTCAATTCGTCAAAGAGCCGCGCCAGCACGGTGACGAATCCACGCATATCGGCGATTGTATGGAAGACGCGCAGTTCATCCGCCGCCTGCATGTCTTCCAGCAGATGGCGCAAGAAGCCGAAAAGCGCTGCTTCATCCAGGCGGCGTGCCGGCGCGCCCGCCAGGCGCAGCAAGTAGGCATTCAAGCGATAAAAGTCGAAGAAGGCGACATTGCAACGCACAGCCCGTTTCTCATTGTTCAGTTCCAGCGCCAGTCGTTCACGAAAATGCCGTTCTTGCCGGCGCGTCGCCATCAGCGCCCAAACACGCGGAAAATCCGCCCGCGACTGTGTTGCTCGCCGTAGCAACGACAGCATCGTTTGCGTCTTGCCGATGCCTTCTGGCGCGAGGTGGATTGTGCCCGCCACCGGTAGCTCCTTATTGATAAAGCAGATTCACAGCTTGCTGGGTTGCGCGCGCGTCCAGCCGTTGCGCCGCAAAATAGCTGTCGCGCAGCCCCGCCAGGAAAGCGCTGGCATGAACGACCGGCACCGCCGGCGCTTGGCTGCGGATGCGCGCTTCTGGCTCGTCTCGCAGGAAGACCACAGCCGCGAATATGGGCAAGTCGTCCAGCCCTCGCTCCTGCATTGTCGACTTGGTTCGCAGCGCGCTCGCCAGCAGCTCGCGAGTGGGGTTCCAGCGCAGCGTCCGCCATTTGCCACCGCGCTCCCGCCGCAGCCATCTGCCGCCCGCATTGTAGTAGTCACCGCGCCGCCGGGTGATGCGCAGCAGCAAGACGCCATGCCGGCTGACCAGCGCCGCGTCTACATAGCCGATTCCGCGTTGGCTGATATTGCGGATGAAGACAAACTGCTGGCCCAACTGCGCCGCCAGCCGCTCGCCCAGTTCCCAAGCCAGGGCGTTGTCCGTCCGCCAGCTCACCGCCCGCAGCGCCAGCAGCATAGCGGCAAAACACAGCAGCCCGCCCAGTGGCAACAGGCTCTTGCGCGTCAGGTCATACAGGGCGAACGCGCTGTTGCTAGGCACAGCCAGGTTCACGACATGCAAGCCGATGCCCGCCACCAACAGCGCCGCGCCCAGCAGAAACAGCACAGCTGCCGCCAGTAGGGCATCGCGCGAGCGTCGGTTCAGCCGTCGCGTCGAGGCGACATTTTGCATTTCCAGTCTCTCGTCGCTTTGGTCTCGTGCCAAGAGTGTAGCCGATTGCGGCAAGCTGGCAATCTGCGCCCGCATTGCCGCGCGTGTCTGGGCGGTCGCTACTATAATGCTTGCAGCTTGGCGGCAGCCACATCGGCTGGAAAGACCGCGGAAAACATGATGAGCCACATGCCACGCGAAACCCGCAGCGAAGCAGATGCTGGCTTGGGCGGCTTGCACCGCTTTGGCAGCGCCAGCGAATCGCTATTCCGACGTTTGTACCTGCGCCTCAGCCGGCAGCGAGCGGCGCGACCAGCCAGCCCGCAGGCACGCCAGCAGCAGCGGCAAAGCAGCCAGCTAGACCGGCTGCGCGCTATCTTCGCCAGCCTCGAAGAAGGCATCATCATGCAAGACACCAGCGGCAAAGTTACCATGATGAACCGCACGGGCGAAGCCATGCTGGGCGGCAAGCGCAACTTCTGGGGCAGCGCGCTGGGCACGCTTTTTGAGCAGTATCGCCATGTGCAGACGACCAGCGCCGAGCTGGTGCCGCTGGGCGAAGCAGCGGAATTGCCGCTGAACAACCGCATCGTGCGGGCGCAGTTGAGCGCCATCGGCGATGAAGACAATCGGCGCATCGGCACAGTCATCATCCTGCGCGATGTGACGCATGATGCCTTGGCGCTGCGCTTAAAAGATGGCTTTGTGGCGCATATCGCCCGCGAGCTGAGCAACCCGGTGACCGTCATCAAGCTGGCTGGCGAATTGCTGAGCGCCCAGCCCGAAGACGCCGCCGTCAACCAACGGCTGCTCGACAAGCTGCTGCGCAATGTCGATATGCTGGATCAACTGGCGCTGGAATTGTTGGACATCGCGCAGTTAAAGGCGGGCAGCCTGGATGTCGCTCGCCAGTCACTGCGCGTCGAAGCGGTGATTTGGTCGGTGGTCAATGGCATGGAAGCGGCACTTGCCAGCCGCGGCATTGACTTGCTGGTGATGACACGTGGCATCAGCGCTGCCCAGGTGCTCGGCGATGACAAGCGGCTGCAATGGGCGCTGGGGCATCTGGTGCGCAATGGCGCGGATTATGCGCGCGAGGACGGCTATGTGGCGGTGGCTGCGCGCGGCCAGCTTCGCGGTGGCAAGCGCTATGTACTCGTCACCGTCAGCGACAATGGCATCGGCATCAAGCCAGTCGATATGCCGCATATTTTCGAGCGCTTTTATCGGGGTGATGCCAGCGCCGCCGTCCAAGCGCCACGCGGCCTCGGGCAGGGTTTATATGTCGCGCGCGCCATTGCCGAGGCGCATGGCGGCTTCTTGACTGCCGAAAGCCGCGAGGGCGTCGGCAGCATGTTTACCTTGGGCATCCCGCAAATTTCGGCGAGCGCCTAGCCGTTTTTCGATTGGCGGAAAGCAGCGCCTGTTCGTACAGGGAAGAACCTCATGCCGCACCTGATCGATGGACACAACCTCATCGCCAGCCTGCCCGATATCGGCATGGATGACCCGCACAAAGAAGCCAAGCTCGTCAACAAGCTCAAAAGCTGGGCGGCTGCCACCAGCAAGAAATGCACGATCGTCTTCGACCGCGGCTTGCCGGGCGGCGCATCGAAAATGGGCACCAGCGCTGTAGCCGTCATCTTCGCGGCTGACCAACGCAGCGATGCCGACACGCTAATCAAGCGGCGCATCAGCCGCGCGCGCGATCGCCACGCCTATACGGTCGTCTCGTCCGATAATGATGTCCGCGGCTTTGCCCAGCGCAAGGGGCTGAAAGTCATCACATCCGCCGCATTCTCCCGTGAATTGCAGCGCAGAACCCGCCCGCAAGCCGCCCGTGGCGAAGAGGTCAACCCCGTCATCAGCGAATCCGAAGTCGACGAATTGCTTGCAATGTTCAATTCCGATGGCGGCAACTCCCGGAAATAAGGGCGAGTCGCCGCTTTGCCACTACGGGACTCTTGCGACTTTACGCGCCCGCGCAAGTTCAGTATCATCTGAGGAGCAGGCGGGGCGTGGCGCAGTCCGGTAGCGCGCGCGGTTTGGGTCCGCGAGGTCCTCGGTTCAAATCCGGGCGCCCCGACAGGCGGGTATGGTGTAACGGTAGCACTCCACCCTTCCAAGGTGTCAGTACGGGTTCGAATCCCGTTACCCGCTTTGTTGCAAAATTGCCGGGTCCATAGCTCAATGGTCAGAGCAGTCGGCTCATAACCGATTGGTTCCAGGTTCGAGTCCTGGTGGACCCATATTCATCGCCAGTGCCGATGGGTTTTGATGCGCTCATAGGCGCTTTTTACTTCATTGAACCGCCGCTCGGCTTCCTGTTTGTCGTGCGCGCTGACATCGGGGTGGTATTCACGAGCCAGCTTGCGGAATGCCTCTTTGACAGCGGCTTGCCCCGCGCCCACCTCGATTTCCAATGCCAGGTAAGCCGCGTTGATGGGTTCGTTGCCGCTTGGCTGTCTGACTTGACTGCGATAATGAAATCGTTGACGGGCTCGCGCTTCGCTGATGCGGCGTTTGAACTGGGGCGAGGCGATATCGCCCACAAACCACCGTCCGCGGATATTCGTCTGGTATTCGCGCCGCCGCACAGAAACGGCATCACAGGGGAAGTCGCCGCTGTGCCAGACGATGAACTCGCCACGCTGGGTCGTTTCATCCAGGTTGACCTGGATGAGCCGCAGCCCGCTCTCGCCCTGGCTGTAGGCATAAATCGCGCCCAGGCTCATCACCCGCAGGTCATCTTGCCAATCGCGCAGGCGGCCGCAATAGCCATCGCCGGGCAGCAGCGCCGCCTCTACCAGGAAGAGTGTGCCGATGCCGCCGCTGGTGTTCTGTTTGAGGATGCTCTTTAACTGGCGCGGCTTGGGCGCTTTGGCGAGCAGGTAGATATGCAGCCGGCTGTTCATCCAGGTTTCGACCACGATATCCGGCTCATGCGCGCGCGCAGTCAAAGCGGGCTCGGGGCGCGCACTGGCAAATTTGACATCCTGGATGTGGCGGAAGCGCTGGCGGATTTGCTCGCTTGGCGACTGAGGCACGGGCGGCTGCTCTCGATTGTGGTCGGCTGATTATACTGAAGCCAGCATTGCGGGGCAATCGCGTCAAAAACTATTTGCCACAGCAGTAATCGTAGGTAAGTCGTCGAAATGGAAATCGTAGGGTCTTGCCTTGGCAAGTCCTCTCTGTACCCTCGTTTCCTCTACTGTGTACGTGGTGAAAAAATTGATGCGGTTGCCTTGACTAACCAGGCGCGCGTTACTGTGGTAAAACTAGCTGGATACGCCCCGAATGAAAGGATACTCTTCGATGAAATACGCGACTATCCCCGGCGTCGCCAAGCCGGTGGCTCGCCTGCTGCAGGGCACAGTCATGCTGACAGCTGATACCCGCGATAGCAACTTCCGCCTGTTGGACGCCTGCTTTGAACATGGCTTCAATACCTTCGATACCGCGCATGGCTATGGCGGTGGCGTCTGCGAGCGCGAGCTGGGCGCTTGGATCAAGGCGCGCGGCATCCGCGACCAGGTGGTCATCCTCACCAAAGGCGCGCACCCGTATTCAGGCGAGCCCGACCGCGTCGCCCCTGAGTTCATCCGCCGCGACCTGGAAGAATCGCTGGAGCGGCTGGGGACGGACTTTGTCGAGCTCTACCTGCTGCACCGCGATAGCCGCGATACGCCAGTCGACGAGATTGTCGATGTCCTGCACGAAGCCAAAGCGGCGGGGCATATCGGCGTGTATGGCGGCTCGAACTGGCTGGCGGATCGCGTGGCGGCGGCGAATGCCTATGCGGCGGAAAATAGCAAAACCCCTTTTGGTGCCAGCAGCCCGCAATTCAGCATCGCCGAGATGATCGAGCCGCCTTGGGCTGGCTGCATCAGCGTGAGCGGCGCGCAGGGCGAAGCCGACCGGCGCTGGTACGACGCCAATGAAATCTCGCTCTTCACCTGGTCGAGCCTGGCCGGCGGCTTCATGACCGGCAAGTTCAGGCGCGACAACCTTGCCGAGTTCAGCAACTATTGGGACACCAACCCCATCGGCGCGTATGCCTACGAAAGCAACTTTCAGCGCCTCGACCGCGCGCTGGAACTGGCGGCGGACAAAGGCGCAAGCCCGGCGCAAATCGGCGTGGCTTATGTGCTGAGCAACAATGCGCGCTACCATGCCATCGTCGCCAATTGGGAAACTGAACAAATCCCCGAAAACGCCGCGGCAGCCGACATCCAGCTCAGCGCCGACGAAATCGCCTGGCTGGAGCTGAAGACGGAGGACAAACCGCAATGAGCGACAAAATCAGATGGGGCTTGCTGGGCTTGGGTACGATCTCCGGCAAGTTCGCGGCTGGCTTGGGCTTCCTGGACGATGCCGAGATTTATGCGGTCGGTTCACGCTCACAAGCCAAAGCCGACGAAATCGGCGCGCGCTGGGGAGCGAGCAAAGCCTATGGCAGCTATGCGGCGCTGGCAGCTGACCCCGATGTCGATGTCGTGTATATCGGCACGCCCCACAACTACCACATGCCCAACACCTTGCTCTGCCTGGAAGCGGGCAAGCATGTGCTCTGCGAAAAGCCTTTCGCCGTCAACGCGGGCGAAGCCAAAGCCATGATTGACTGCGCGCGCGCCAATGACCGCTTCCTCATGGACGCCTTTTGGACGCGCTTCTTCCCCGCCATGGTCAAGCTGCGGCAGCTATTAGCAGACAAAATTATCGGCGATGTCATGCTGGTACAAGCCGACTTTGGCTATCGCACCGGGCAAATCGTCCCGGAAAGCCGCATCTACAATCCGGCGCTGGCGGGCGGGGCGCTCCTGGATGTCGGTTCTTATTGTGTGCAGTTGGCTTCGATGGTCTATGGCAAGCAGCCCAGCGAAATCAGCAGCCAGGTTACCATCGGCGCGACCGGCGTTGATGAGCTTTCGGTGTCGGTCTTCAAATACAGCGACTACGAGATGGCGACAATCACCACCGCCATCCGCCTGAATACACCGCACGAGACGCGCATCATGGGCACGGGCGGCACGATTTCCATCCCCAACTGGTGGATGCCCAGCGAACTGACGGTGGCGGTTCCCGGCGAAGAAGCGAAGACGCATCGCTTCGAGAATGTCGGCAATGGCTACAATTACCAGGCGGCGGCGGTGGGCGAGTGCATCCGCGCTGGAAAGAACGAAAGCGACATCATGCCGCTGGACGAGACGTTGGCGATCATGCAGACGCTGGATCGCATGCGCGCGCAGTGGGGCTTGCGCTACCCATTCGAGACTAAGTAGGGGCGAGTCGCCGCCTCACCTCTACCCCACCCCGGCCCCTCCCCGAAGCATCAGGGAGGGGAGCCAAGGCAAGCG
>VXNO01000012.1 GCA_009840575.1 Chloroflexota bacterium
TTTAATTCTAAGCGAATGCGCGGCGAAACCTTCCCCCCAATGCTTTGGGGGGACCAAGGGGGATAGAGAACTATGGCGCGCAAAAAATCTAGCTACAACGCGGCGCAGATGAGCTTCCTGGAAGATTATGGCCCCACCGCGCCGGCTGTGCCCGCCATCAGCCACGCCGTCAATGAATGGCGGGAGGCGCATTATCCCGGCGCTACGGCGACTTCGCGCGCCCTGCTGAATTACTGGTTTCACAGCGACCACAAATTGAAGACGGGCGAGCCTTTTCGTTATTACCGCGCCCAGCAGCGAGCTATCGAAAGTTTGATCTATGTCTATGAGGTGGCGCGGACCCGCGACCGCGTCTCGCTGTATCAGCAATTTATCCCGTCCGACTTAAAAGAAAGCATCCGCCTGCCGCGCTACGACGACTTCGCCCGTTACTGCGTCAAGATGGCGACTGGCAGCGGAAAAACCAAGGTCATGGCCCTGGCTATCGCCTGGCAATATCTCAACGCTGTGCTTGAAGATAGCGCGGATTACGCCAAGACCTTCCTCATCATCGCGCCTAATGTCATCGTCTTCGAGCGGCTGCGCGGCGATTTCGCGGGCGGCAACATCTTCAAGCATGACCCGATTGTCCCCAGGCAATTCGAAATCTATTGGGATGTGCAGGCTTATATGCGCGGCGATGCCGAAAGAGCCTCGTCCGAAGGCGCGCTCTACCTGACCAATATCCAGCAGCTCTATGACCGCGAAAGCCGCCGCAAAGTCGCTGAACCGGCGATTATGACGGCGGTCCTGGGCGAGAAGCCATCAACCAATCTCGCGGCGGAAGACGATTTTCGTGAGCGCATCATCGCGCGGGCGGACGCGCCCCTGCTGGCGCTGAATGACGAGGCGCACCATACGCATGACCCGCGCAGCGCCTGGAGCGAAACCATACGCGCCTTGCATGATGGCAGCGCGGCCGGGCTGGCGGCGCAGTTGGACTTCTCGGCGACGCCGCGTTACCAGAAGGGACAACTCTTCGAATGGACGATCAGCGATTACCCGCTCAAGCACGCTATCCGCGACAACATCGTCAAGCGCCCCGTCAAAGGCATCGCCGATATTGGCGAGATGCCCAGCGATGACCCCGCTCTCAGGTACGAACCGTTCATCGTGGCGGGGGTCGAGCGCTGGCGGGAATATCGCGAGCAGTTGCAGCCCATCGGCGAGCCGCCCAAGCAGCCGCTGCTCTTCATTATGATGAACACGACCAAAGAAGCCGATCGCATCGGCGATTACCTGCGTCGCAAGTATCCGGGAGATTTCGCTGGCGAAAAGACCTTGATAATCCACACGGATAGAAAAGGCGAAGTATCCAAAAAAGACTTGGATATAGCGCGCAAAGCCGCCAAAGAAGTCGACTACGCGGATAATCCCATCAATGCTATCGTCAGCGTGCTGATGCTGCGCGAAGGTTGGGACGTGCAAAATGTGACGGTGATTGTCGGCTTGCGCCCCTATACTTCCAAAGCCAATATCCTGCCCGAGCAGACGATAGGCAGGGGCTTGCGCTTGATGTTCCGCAACCTGCGCACGCCTTATCAAGAGCGGGTGGATATCATCGGCAACCGCGCCTTCATCAATTTCGTCGAGCAGTTGGAAGCCGAAGAAGACTTCCAGATGGATACCTGGCAAGTCGGCAAAGACAAGCTGGAGATCACCGTCATCAAGCCGGAGCCTTGCAAAGCCGAGTACGATATCACCCTGCCGGCGCTTAGCCCGATACTCGCCCGGACGCGCAGCCTGCAAGACATCATTGAATCGCTTGAACTTTCCACCCTGCGCGCAGGCGAGCCACTGCCGACCACAGCGGAAGAAGCGGCCGAGCGCACATTCTTGTACGAGGGCAAAGACTTGCTCACTGCCGAGAAATTGTTCGAGCGCTTTTATGACATCCCGGCCCCGCAAACATCGCAGGAGGTGGTCGCGCATTATGCGAATATCATCGCCAAGGCGGCGCGCATGCCCAATCAATTTGCCACGCTCGCCCCGAAAGTGCGCGACTATTTGAAGCTTTATGCCTTTGGGCGCGAAGTCGACCTGGATGCCCCCGAGGTCCTGCGGGCGCTCAGCCAGCGGCAGCATCAGATTGAAACGATGGCTGCCTTTCGGAGCGCGCTGGGTGATAATCTGGCGCAGCCGCAAAGGCCGGCGCTGGAAGGAGAGGTCCGCCGCTTGTCGTCGATCGAGCCCTTCCCCTGGTCACGCAATGCGCCGGCCTGCCGCAAGACGGTCTTCAACAAGGTCGCTTGCGATAACAATTTTGAGATGAACTTTGCGCGCTTCCTCGATAATGCGCCGGATGTCGCGCGCTTTGCCAAGTTGCCGCTTCAGTTTGGCTTTGCGATTCCCTACGCCGATTCGCATGGCAATTTACGCCATTATTATCCTGATTTTGTCCTGGTTACCGCTGATGATGTATGCTATTTGCTGGAGACAAAAGGCCAAGAAGATATCGAAGTAGCCAACAAAGACCGCGCGGCGCGCTTCTGGGCGCAGCAAGCCACGCGATTGACCGGGCAAGACTGGCGCTATGTGAAAGCGCTACAAGAGGATTTCGAAGCGCAAGCGCCACATACTTTCGCCGAGTGCGCGCGGATGGCAGTGAAGGCGGCAGAGAGTTTTCATGACCGAACACTATGACGCCATTGTGATTGGCTTGGGCGGGATGGGCAGCGCCGCGCTCTACCACCTCGCCAAACGCGGGCAAAAAGCGCTCGGCATCGACCAATTTGCTATCCCTCACCAGCGCGGTTCTTCGCATGGCTTGACGCGCATCATCCGCCTGGCTTATTACGAAGACCTGGCTTATGTGCCGCTGCTGCGCCGGTCTTATGCGCTGTGGACAGAGCTGGAGCGCGAATTTGGCGAGCAACTATTCTATCAAACCGGCAGCATCGACATGGGTCCCGCCGATAGCGATGTCTTCCGCGGCAGCCTGGAAAGCTGCATCGAGAATGACTTCCCCTACCAGGTCCTGGATAGCCGAGCCTTGCGCGCGCGCTTCCCCGCCTATCAGATGCCGGCGGAGACGATGGCGCTCTACCAGCCACAAGGCGGCTTGCTCGTCCCTGAGCGCTGCATCACCGCCCATGCGACCTTGGCGCAGCAGCATGGCGCAAAGCTGCATACCGGCGAGCGCGTGCTGGGCTGGGGTATCCTGCCCGACGAGCGCGTCCAGGTGCGCAGCAACCAAGGCAACTATCTTGCCGAGAAACTGATTATCTGTGGCGGCGCCTGGATGGCGAAGCTGCTGCCGACTTTAGCGGGCAAAGCTATCCCCGAACGCCAGGCGCTAATCTGGCTGCAGCCCAAGCAGCCCGACTTGTTCGGCTTGGAGAGCTTCCCCGTGTGGAATGGGCAGGTCGAAGAAGGGCGCTATTATGGCTTGCCCGAGTTCAACCCCAGCGGCAACACGCCGGGTATGAAGCTGGGGCGCTATCATCATCGCGGCGAAATCTGCGACCCCGATACGGTCGATCGCGCGGTTCATCCCGAAGACGAAGCCTTGCTGCGGACTTTCGCCGAACGCTACTTCCCCACCGGCGCGGGAGCCACGCTGGATATGGCCATCTGCATGTTCACGAACACCGCCGACGAGCATTTTGTGCTGGATACCCTGCCCGATGCGCCGCAGGTTTCGGTGGCGGCAGGCTTCAGCGGGCATGGCTTCAAGATGGCCAGCGTGGTCGGTGAAATCATGGCTGAGATGGCGCTGCAAGGACAATCACAACAGGACATCGCCTTGTTCCGCCTGGCGCGTCTTTGAGCGCTCGCATCCGGGGCAATCGCGCTTTATCATACTCGTTATTATCCCAGCGAGGACAAGCGATGAGCAAGCAGGTGGGTTGGGCGCAGCAGATCGCCGCGCTCGCCAAGACGGGTTTGCACTACACTCAAAATGACTACGATGGCGAACGGTATCGGACGCTGCTGGATATCGCCGCGCAAATGCTGGCGGATGCGGCGCAGGCCGACGCTGCCGAAGTGGCGCTGATGCTGGCGGCGGATGATGGCTATATCACGCCCAAAGTCGATGTGCGGGGCGCTGTCTTTCAGGATGACAAGGTTCTGCTGGTGCGCGAGGCGGTTGATGGCTTGTGGACGCTGCCCGGTGGCTGGGCGGATGTCGGTGATGCGCCATCCGAAGCGGTCGAGCGTGAAATCCGCGAAGAGAGCGGTTACGAGACAAGAGCCGTCAAATTGCTGGCGCTCGAAGACCGCCGTCGCCGTCACCCGCCCCTGGTCCATGCCGTCTACAAGATTGCCTTCCTCTGCGAATTGATCGGGGGCACAGCGCAGACCAGCAGCGAAACTACCGCAGTCGGCTGGTTTGCCGAAGACGATCTGCCGCCCTTGTCGCTGGGTCGCGTAACCGCCGGGCAGATCCGCCGCTGGTTTCAGCATTATCGTCAGCCCGAGCTGCCCAGCGAATTCGACTAATATGCGCCGTCCAATCTGCCTGCCCCTGCGCCGCTGATGCAAGCCTTTATCCTGCCCGCCATGGGCTTGGGCTTGAGCGCCGCGCTGATCCCCGGTCCGCTGCTGGCATATCTTTTCAGCACCATCTTGACGCGGGGCGCGCGCATGGCTTTCTTGGTCGTGCTGGCACCGCTGCTCACCGATGCGCCCATCATCCTGCTGATGACCTTTGTGCTAAGGCAACTGCCAGAAGCCGCCTTGCAGCTGATTCAAGCCGCTGGCGGTTGCCTGCTGCTGAGCATCGCCTGGGGTGCCAGCCGACAGCTACAAAGCGACTCGCTGCTGACGTTGTCGGCGGACGAAAGGGCGAGTTCCAGCGGCGCAACCCGCGTCTTGCTGACGGCGGTGCTGATGAATTTGCTCAGCCCGGGGCCGTGGCTATTTTGGGCGACAGTCAATGGTCCGCTTCTGCTGGCGGCGCTGGAGCTATCGGTCCTTCATGGGCTGGCATTTTTGTTGGCGTTTTATGGCGTCTTCCTGGGCGGGCTTTGCCTTTGGATCGCGCTCTTCCACCGCCTGCGCCATGTCGACGCGCGTTACTTGCGTGGCATGCTGCTGGCGATAGCGCTGCTGATGCTGTGGTTTGGCGCTGGCTTAATCACCGCCGCCCTGCAAGCCAGCCAATTTCAATTGCCGCTGACTATCGCGCTGCTGGCGCTGGAAATGTTGCGCCGCGCCTGGACGAATAGACGTGGGACCAACCATCAGTGAATGGGGCGCGCTGGGGGAGGGTTAATTGGCGAAATCGCGTTGTGACGCTTGTCTGAAGAAATTCGTAGCTATCGTTTCAACTTTCCCTTCTTCAATGCCGCTGACGGTTAGCGCGACAAACTTTTCTTCTTTCATGTCATAACCGACCTGATAAATATCAGGTTTATTTGATTGAGAAATATCCTCTAAAGGAATATATTCCCATTCATAGCCAATACCTTTCGCAAGGATAAGAACGACTGGGCTACGGTTTGTCAACCTGTGATTTGCATAGCCGAAATAGAACAGGTATCGCATTCGCCTGTCGCCTCGTTCGAAAATGATTCGGAAAAACCAGGTTCGCTTGGCTGTAATTTGATTTCGGAGATTTCTATATTTGTCGAATTCGAGGGTGCCATACTCCTTGAAATGCACCTTGACGCTTCCCAGCGTCATTGTTTCATTTACATCATCGACAATCCTGCGAAAGTAATTCTTTAACAGTTCCATGCCACTAAGCCATACCGTATATTCATTGGTAGCACGATTAAGTTCGGGGCCCTCAAGCAGGTAGCTTATAGTCTTGATTAGCTTACGTCTTTTCTCTTCCTCTTCTGCCGCTTTCTCCCATTCCTGGAGGCTCTCTTCTACATTCTCGTACATAATCTCTATCAGCGGTGTCAAATCCCCTGCTTGCGACTCTTCAAGCGCGTCATAATACCGCAGCCTGTCTTCCCGGGTGATGATGCAGCTTGTGTATCCCATACGCGTCAATATCAACTGCGTCATTATCCGCGCTGTTCGCCCGTTGCCATCAATAAACGGATGAATCTGTGCAAGCCAGGCATGGGCAGCGGCGGCGCATACAATAGGATAATTCTGCAAACGAGACTCCGCGTCCGTAACTGTAGCGATATACAATCCCAAGTCAGTCATTTGCTGAGGAACGAGGTGTGCCGCTGGCGGTTCATAGTCGGAGCCGGAAATCCGAACTTCATCTTCCCGATAGCGACTGGCATTCGTTTCGTCGATGTCAGTAAGAATTAG
>VXNO01000132.1 GCA_009840575.1 Chloroflexota bacterium
GGGCCGGGGATGGGGGCTGTAGTCGCAAGACTTACTTGCACTTACTGAGGGCTGGGGTCGGGCGAGGGGCGCTCGCTACACAGCGGGCCAAGGCCGATTCGGTCCTGCGCCCGGCAGTGGGAAGATGCCGTCATCCAGCAAGCTCTCGCTTCGCCAGCGCAGCATCTGCCATTCGCTGCCCGTCAACAGCTCGCGCATCGCCCGTGTATAGCCGTCGTCTTCATCCGCCAACTGTCGGCAGAAACGCGTCAGGTCAGCCAGGATGGCTTTGGGCAAGGCGCTGCCCGCGAAGTCCCAGATGACGGTGCGCAGTTTATCGCTGGTATTGAAGGTCAAGCCGTGGTCGATGCCCCACAAGCGCCCATCGGCATCCAGCAGGCAATGACCGCCTTTGCGATCGGCATTGTTGGCGATAGCGTCAAAAGCCGCCATGCGCCGCAGTTGCGCAAGCAAAGGCGCTTTGTCGAAGCTGTAATAGTGTTCGTCGGGGTTGTGGTCGATGAAGAGCTGCACCGAGCCTATTCCGCGCGTGCCTTGGCGCAGCATGGTCGGCGGCACCAGCGACCAGCCCAGTGCCTCGGCGGTCAGGTACGCGGCGGTTTCTCGCTGGCAGAGCGTGCCATCAGGGAAGTCCCATAGCGGGCGCTCGCCATCGCGGGGTTTGTAGATCGCCAGCAGCCGCAGCCCCTCATGCACGAGGTTGACCAGGAAGGTGTAATTGCTGCCCCAGCGCATCAAGCCGACTTCTTCGTCCATCTCGCCATGGCGGATGGCGGCGATGGCTTCGTCCAGGGCGATGCAGACGGGCTCGTCCAGGGCGCGGGCAGTGTAGACTCGGCGCTTGGTCATGGCGGGGATTCTAGCTAGCTATGGGCGCGCGGCGCAAATGCCCTTAAGCCAGCGCCAGAATGCCCACCAGCGGACGGTGGTCGGTCAGGTCATCAAATGGCAAGCTGCTCTGGATGTGACAGCTGATGACGGAGAACTGCCCAGACGGGTCCTGCAGCAGGATGTGGTCGATCAGAATGCGATACTGCTGATGCGTCCATTGCTGGCTGGGCGGGTTTTCTGGCGATAGCAGGCGGAAGTGCCGCTGCAGCGCTTCCATCTCCGGGGCGTCGGGCTGGGCATTGAAGTCGCCAGCCAGCAAAATCGCCCGTTCTGGCGCTTCGTTGCTGCGGTCGGCGGCTTTCAATTCTTCGATGACATGCAGGATTTCATTGACCTGCGCCTGGCGCATTTGCGAGGCGGTGCGCGAGCGCTCGTAGCTCATATCGTGCCGATCTTCGCCGATGAGCACACCCAGATGCGTGTTGAGAAAATACAGCGGCACGCCCCGATAGCGCAAGGAGGCTACCATCAAGTTGCGCGGCTGGGTATCGCGGTTGCCGCTGCTGTAGAGAGTGGCGCGGCTGATGGTGGTTTGCCTCGCCCAGGTATGCGCGCCATGACAAGCGCCGAAATCAGGATAGCTGCCCCAGGACCAAGCCTCAAGCGGCAGGTTGGTTACGATGGCGTTGCCTTCGGCGGCGGCGCGCATATCGCGGTAGGCGGGGCGATCCCACAAATTGGGATGCGGGTGCGCGCACATGGTAACTTCGGGCGCGAAGGCGGCGATGTAGCTTTCGCCCAAGAACTGCGTCAGCTTCCAACCGACATCCCGGCAGCGGTCATGGTGCACAGCCCGGCCCGATTCCTGCAGCGCGATGATGGTCGGCTGACGCGGATTGATGACCTGTTTCAACGTAGTGAAAGTATCTGTAGCCAGTTTGTGGTGGTCGTGCGGCGCTGGACGCATCCCGCGCGCGCCACCGATGTTGAAACTTACAACCTGCAGCATTGCCGCGTCCTGTTTTGGCCCGAGCGGCGGTATTGTATCATAGACGCAGCGCATTTCCAGTGTTACGCCTTATGGCAAAGGTACAAAATACAGCATTCGCAACTGGGCAAAGCGACTAAAGCGCGCAGAAAGGCAAAGGCTCTTGCAGACACAGACGGCTCTCATCCTCATCGATGTACAAGTGGGTTTGGACGATGCGCGGCTGGGCGCGCGCAGCAACCCGGCGGCCGAGGCGAATATGGCGCGGCTGCTGCAAGCATGGCGGCGTCTGGGGCGGCCCATTTTCCACATCCAGCACATGTCCACCGAGCCAAACTCGCCCTTGCGCCCCGAGCTGCCAGGCAACGCCATCAAGACCGAAGTCGCGCCGCTGCCAGGCGAGCCCATCATCCAAAAGCGGGTCAACTGCGCATTCATCGGCACCGATCTGCAAGAGCGCTTGGACGCCCAGGGCATTCAATCACTGCTATTCGTCGGCTTGACGACCGAGCACTGCGTCTCGACCAGCGCGCGGATTGCCGGCGACTTGGGCTACGAGGTCTTTGTCGCTGCCGATGCCACCGCCTCGCACGAATGCCTCAGCTACGATGGCAGTCGCATCCCCGCCGAAACGGTGCAAGCGGTGGCGCTGGCCAACCTGCATCGTGAATTTGCCACTGTGCGCTCGACTGCCGACATCTTGAAGAGCGTGTCAAATCCCGCGAACATGGCGAGCTATCCCACTCCGCTACCCGCCGACAAGCCTGCCTGTGTTAAGCCTTCCCCTGCCTCGTCGGGGGGGCCGAGGGGGGTTGCCAGCCAAACATGAAGATCGCGCTGATTTCGTCCCTGTATCGCTGCGAACGACACCTGCCGACTTTTTCGGCGGCGCTAATCGGCTTTGCCAAGGTCACCAGCCAGGCGGGCTTGGATGTACACTACCTGCCCATCCTGAACGCTGCCAGCCCAGCCGAGCGCGAGCAGATCGACAAGCTGGCGCGCGCCATCAATGCCGCCAATCATGGGCGCATGACGCCGCACTATGTCGCGCGCGAATCGCTGTATGCCAGTTGGAATCGCGGGCTGGCGCACAGCGACGCCGATGTCTTCGGTTTTTGGAATGCCGACGACATCCGCGCTGCCGATGCCTTTTTCGCTGGTTATCGCGCATTGCAAGCGGGCGCGGACCTGGTCGACTTTGATTTCACGCGCGTCAGGACTGTGCGCCGCCTGAGGCTCTTCCCGCGCACAGAACGGCTGCTGGTGCCCTGCTTGTACGACCCGGCGCGCTTCAACCGCCGCAATGGCATCGGCCCCTTTTTCATAGCGCGGCGCTCGCTCTATGACGCGGTCGGTCCTTTTGACGGCACCTTCCAAATCGCCGGCGATACTGAATGGGCATCGCGCGCTTTTGACTGCTGCCACTTTCAACGCATAGCCAGCAGCGGCGGCGACTTCATCGTGCATGGCGATAACCTCAGCAACACCGGCAGCGGGCGCGAAGATATCGAAGTCAACATCATTCACATGCGCCGCGGCAACTGGCATGAACTGCGCCCCGCCGAGCCCGAAGCCATGCGCGCTGCCTGGCAGACATGGGGAAATCCAGGCGCGGTCGCCCTGCCCGCCGAGCAAGCCGACTACCTTTGGGGCGCGGATGCCCGGAAACGTTGGCGGCGCTATCAACGCGAACGGCGGCAACCGGCGCAGTTGCGGCACTTGTGGCTGGCGCTGGCGGCGCGGGGCTGGCTGCACAGCGAAGAATGGACGGCGGCGCGGCGCGGGATGGCGAAATCATGAGGAGCGCCCGGCTGCTTGGTTTTGCGCCGCTGTTGTGCCTGCTGCTGCCGCTGCTCTTTTATCATCAACTGGCATTCAGCGGCATGATATTCGCGCGGGGCGATGCCTTCAACTATTTCTATCCTTATTGGGACACCCGCAATGCCGCCTACCGCCAGGGTGAGCTGCCCTTGTGGACGCCCGACCTCTTCATGGGCGCGCCTCTGCTGGCCAATCCGCAGCTCGGCAGCTATTATCCGCCCAACTGGCTGACCGCCCCTTTGCGCGCGCCGGCTGCCATGTCGCTCAGCATCGTTCTGCATATTGCGCTGGCGGGTTTGGGCATGGTCTACCTATATCGCACAGCGCAGAGCCGCTCGCCCCTGCCCGCCCTGACGGCTGGCGCAGTCTATGCCTTCGGTGGCGTGCTGGCGGCACATGTCGAGCAGATCAATCAATTGCAAGGCTTGGCTTGGATGCCGATTCTGTTCGCGCTGGTACACCGCCTGCTAACGAGGGGGCAGCCCCGGCGCGATATGCCCCTGCTGGCGGCAGCTTGGGCGCTGCAGATCTTCAGCGGGCACACCCAGACGGTCTTCATCAGCGGCATCGGCTTGCTGGTCTATGCTTTGGCGCGGGCGGGGCGCGGGCGCAAGCAACTTCTAAAAGCGCTGCTCTTGCTGGCGGGCTGCTTTGGGCTGGCGCTGGCTTTGGCAAGCTCGCAATTGCTGCCCAGCCTGGAGTTGATGGGCATGTCCAATCGCGGCAGCGGCTTCAGCTTGCAAGCGGCGACCGCCTTCTCCCTGCCGCCCAGCCTCCTGGGCAGGTCGCTGCTGCCCAGCTATGACGGGCAGCTCTTTGGCGAATATGTGGCGTATATCGGCGTAATCGGCTTGGGGCTGGCGCTGCTGGCGGCGCGCAGACGCTGCGCCTGGCTGCTGCTGGCGGGCGTCGGGCTGGCGCTGGCGCTGGGGCGGCACAACCCGCTTTACCTGCTGCTGGGCGAGCTGCCGGGCTTCGACCTGTTTCGGGTGCCGGCGCGCTTCCTGGCGCTGTACAGCCTGGGCATGGCGATGCTGGCGGGGCGCGGTATCGAGTTGCTGGGCAGTGTCAGCTACGATCGCCGGCGCGTGCTATCGGTCGCCGGAACTGTGCTGCTGTTGATCTTGCTGACGCGCTTCGTCTTGCAGCCATCGCCAGAGCATTTCTTCGGCGAGCCGGGCATCAGCCGCCGCGGGCTGGGTTTGTGGCTAGGCACGTGGCTGCTCTTGCTGGGGTTGCTGGTTATTCGCCGCCGCTGGACGCCATGGCTTGCCTGCGCCTTGGTCATCGGCGAGCTGCTGCTGGCGGCGCAAACCCTGCCCGATAAAGACCTCGCCCCGCCCGATGTCTACCTGGGGCAGCGTTTCACCATCAGCCAGTTGCAGGCGCTGCATAAAAATGAAATCGCGCCGGGCAGGACGTTGTCTATCAGCCGGCTTTATTTTGACCCTGGTGACTTGGCTGCCTTGCGCGAACGGTTTGACACGCTGGGCATGGACGAATCTGCGCAGAGCCATGCCCTGGACGCGGTGAAAAAACAAGAAATGCTGATGCCCAACCAAGCGCTGACCTGGGGCATCAGCAGCATTGACGGCTTCGGCGGCGGCATCTTGCCTAGCAATGCCTATACGCAATTGACTTCGCTGCTGCTGCCGGCGGATTCGCTGCGGGCGGTGGATGGGCGGCTCGGCGAGCGACTGGCGCTTCCTGACTGCCGTGGCGCGTGCCTGCCGGCGCTGCAATGGCTGCAAGTGACCGATACGCGCTACCTCATCACCGATAAAATTCACGATATCTGGCATGAAGGCATCGCTTACGATACGACTCTGGCGCTTTATTGGCAGGGCATAACAGCAGGCGCGCTGCCCGATTACACCGACCAGGCGCGGGTGCTGCATAGCAAGCCCTTGGCGGATACAAGCGCATCCATCCGTCTGCCCGACGGCGCATGGCTGACCAGCAGAGATGCCCAAGGCTTGGCGGAAATCCTGCGCCAGGACGCGGGCATCATCGCCATCAGCGCGGTCAACAGCCGGCACAGCAGCCTCTTCCGCCAGTTGCAGCCAGCCGGATTCGCGCGCCTGCTCTCCAGCGATATCGAGATTTATGAACTGCCGCCAGGGCAGCGCGCCAGCCTGGCAGCCGACCCTGTCTACCTGCCCGATGACTGGCAGAGCCGCGAAGCTGCGCTGGAATTGTTGCGGGGCGGGGCAGAAGCGATCATCCATGGTGCGCCACCGCTGCCAGCATCCAACCTGGCGGGCGCGCAAGTGGAAATAACCGCCTATGCGGATACCCATGTCGCGCTGCGAGTCAAGTCGCCAGCCGCCACCTACCTGGTGCTGGCGGATGCCTGGTATCCGGGCTGGACAGCGACGGTCAATGGCGCAGCGACGCCCGTCTATCGCGCCAATGTGATGTTCCGCGCTGTGGCGGTGCCGGCTGGCGAAAGCCCGGTCCTCTTTCAGTTTGAGCCGCGATTGTGGCGAGCCGCGCTATATTTTGGGCTGGCGATTTGGGCTATAGTTGGCGGCGCGTGGCTGTGGCTATGGCGCAAATCTCGCAACAGCCGCGCAAGCAACTAAGCCTAAGGAAAAAGCATGGCGCTAGG